>NZ_JAIDEN010000019.1 GCF_029054785.1 Duncaniella sp. | reverse complement strand
ACTTCAACGACTTCCTCCAGCAGATCCAGCAGATCCAGAAAATGGGCAACCTGAAGGAACTTGCCTCGATGATCCCCGGTGTAGGAAAAGCCATAAAAGACATCGACATCGACGACAACGCCTTCAAGGGAATCGAAGCCATCATCCGCTCGATGACCGAAGAAGAACGTCAGCACCCTGAAATCATCAACGGCAGCCGCCGCAAGCGCATCGCCAAAGGTTCAGGCACCGACATCCAGGAAGTCAACCGCCTGATCAAGCAGTTTGACGACGCCCGCAAGATGATGAAAGCCGTCTCCGGCATCAAGAATCCGATGGCCCTGATGAGAGGCATGAAAGGCATGCGCCGCTGATCAGACACAGGAATTCAACCACAGAACCCTCACATTCAACAAATACCCAGAAAATTATGACCCTCATTGACGGAAAAAAGACCGCTGACGACATCAAACGGGAGATTGCCGCAGAAGTCGAAGAAATGGTGGCCCAAGGCAAACGCCGCCCCCATCTCGCAGCCATCCTTGTCGGCCACGACGGCGGCAGCGAGACCTACGTAGCCAATAAAGTCAAAGCCTGCGAAGCCTGCGGCTTCCGCTCGACACTCATCCGCTACGAGGATGACGTGACCGAAGAAAAGCTCCTCGAAACCATCAGACAGCTCAATGAGGATCCGGAAGTCGACGGTTTCATCGTGCAGCTTCCCCTTCCGCGCCATATCTCCGAGCAGAAAATCATCGAAGCGATCAACTACCGCAAGGATGTCGACGGTTTCCATCCGGTCAACGTAGGCCGCATGTCGATCGGTCTCCCCTGCTTCGTCTCCGCCACTCCCTCAGGCATCATGGAGCTTCTGAAGCGCTACGGAGTCAAGACCCGCGGTGCGAAGTGTGTGGTTCTCGGACGCAGCAACATCGTAGGCAAGCCCGTGGCCACTCTGATGATGCAGAAAGCAGAACCGGGCAACGCGACAGTGACCGTGGTCCACAGCGCATCGGCCGACATCAAGGAAACCTGCGCCGAAGCCGACATCATCATCGCAGCTCTCGGCCGTCCGGGATTCGTGACAGCCGACATGGTCAAACCAGGCGCAACGATCATCGACGTCGGCACCACCCGCGTGCCTGACGCCACCCGCAAGAGCGGTTTCCGCCTGAGCGGCGACGTGGATTTCGCCAACGTAGCCGAAAAGTGCGCCTTCATCACCCCGGTGCCCGGCGGTGTAGGCCCGATGACCATCTGCTCGCTCATGCGCAACACGCTTCTGGCTGCTAAAAAAGAGATTTACAGCTGATCAACCCCATAAATCGGAAGCGGATTGAAAATCACCGTAATTTTCAATCCGCTTCCTTTCTCTTATATCTTAGGAACTTGTATCTCTCTGCTTAAGAGGGTGTTTCATAAGGCCACTCATACTCTTTCCCCACACTTTCAAAAAACAACAGACACGTGAGCATGATTTCAGTTTTTCTATCGCTGCTCTCGATGCTGATTCCGCAGGACAGCGCAGAGATTGTTTTTGCCGGCGATGCCATGCAGCACCAGCGGCAGATTGATGCCGCCCGACAGAAAGACGGATCGCTCGACTACGGCACCTACTTCACCGCCCTCCGCCCCTACATCGAGTCGGCTGATTTTGCCGTTGTCAACCTTGAGACACCGCTCGGAGGCGCCCCCTATTCGGGCTATCCGATGTTCTGCGCCCATGACAACTATGTCGACGCACTGACGGAGGCCGGATTCGACCTGATGCTGTCGGCCAACAACCATATCCTCGACCGGCGCGACCGCGGAGTCAGACGTACAATCAGGACTTTCGAGGAGAAAGGAGTGCCATATCTCGGAGTCTACCGCAACCGCGCCCACCGCGACTCGGTGTTGCCGATGGTCCGCGACATCAACGGCTTCAAAATCGGCTTCCTGAACTATACATACGGCACAAACGGCATCACGAAGACTTCCGACATCGAGATCGACTACATAGACCGTCAGCTGATCGCCTCTGACGTCAGGAAGACCCGCGAGAAAGGAGCGGAACTGATAGCCGTCTGCATCCACTGGGGCGAGGAATACAAACTGCTTCCGAACACCACTCAGAAAAATCTCGCGAAATATCTGCGTGATCTCGGAGTGGAACTCATCATCGGCGGCCATCCCCACGTGATCCAGCCGATGGAGCTGAAGATAAACGAAAAGACCGGACGCCCCTGCTTCACGGTCTACTCCCTGGGCAATTTCATCTCGGCGATGCGCACCACCGACACCCGCGGAGGAGCGATGGCCCGCATAAAACTCGCCCGCGATATCTTCGGACGTGCCTACGTCAAAGAGGCCACATACCGGCTCGTGTTCACCGAACCTGGCAGTTCCGACGGCAAATTCCGCCTGCTCCCCGCCGAAAGCCGGGAGCTGCACCAGAGCATGGACAGCTACCGCAAAGGCTTTGTCAGAAACGCCGTCAATATTTTCGACCGCCATAACGTCAACGTACCCCGCGACACCACGACCATCAGGACCCGGTAAAATCGGTCCGGGCTGTCGGTGAGGCCATGACAGGGCTGTCATTTTTGCATATTATTTAACAAGATTTGTCAGTTTTGCAGTCTGGCATTTTGTTTGCTGTGATGTTATATGTGTAATGTGACACAACAGAAACAATTAAAACCATAATATATCATGCAAAAAGGACAGATTGGAGTAACGACCGAGAACATCTTTCCGGTCATCAAAAAGTTTCTCTACTCCGCCCACGAAATTTTTCTCAGCGAGTTAGTTTCAAGCGCCAGTGACGCGACCCAGAAGCTCAAGACCCTCGC
>NZ_JAIDEN010000186.1 GCF_029054785.1 Duncaniella sp. | reverse complement strand
AGCGATTTTTGGTTGAGCTTGGAGACCACAAACGATGGCGATTCCTGAAAAAACTTTTCCGACACGAGAAGCGTGAGTCTTCAGCCGATACCCGCAAATATGTGCTGCCTATCGTTTATGCCTGTATGAATATGGCCAAAACGAAAACAGGCGCTCTTATTGTAATCCGTCAGGAAATGCCACTCGAATCCTATGAGAAAAGCGGAGATATAATTGATGCGGATATAAATTCACGCCTGATTGAAAACATCTTTTTCAAAAACTCACCGCTGCATGACGGAGCGATGATCATTGATCATGACCGCATAAGAAGCGCAGGTTGTATTCTGCCCGTAAGCCATGACCGCAATGTGCCACGTGCTTTGGGGCTGCGCCATCGTTCGGCGCTTGGCATATCGCAGGCGACAGATGCATTTGCGATTGTAGTCTCCGAGGAAACCGGAAATATCTCAGTGGCTCACAGGGGGGCACTGACAACACGCCTGAGTTCTACCGAATTGGAAAACCGTCTGTCTCAGATAATGACCAACGACTGATAGGGGGCTATTACTCAGAGTCAACATCGTGATATGGTGCAATTATTTGCTAATTCTTTGCATCATATTTGTCGCGGTGCGTTTTTTTTAGTAATTTTGTGTGGTAAAATAATAACGGAAACAATATATAGAAAATATAATCATGTCAGAAGACAAAGAACACGAATCAGAAGTTTATAGCGCAAGTAATATTCAGGTGCTTGAGGGTCTGGAGGCAGTAAGAAAGCGTCCGGCCATGTATATCGGAGATATCAGCTTCAAGGGTTTGCATCATCTGGTATATGAGGTGGTCGACAACTCCATTGACGAGGCTCTCGCAGGATATGCAAGTCACATTGAGGTCACTATAAATACCGACAACTCTATCACTGTCGTCGATAATGGACGCGGTATACCGGTCGACATGCACGAGAAGGAACACAAAAGCGCGCTGGAGGTGGTCTTGACAGTGCTCCATGCCGGCGGTAAGTTCGACAAAGGCTCATACAAGGTCTCCGGCGGTCTGCATGGTGTAGGCGTTTCCTGTGTAAACGCGCTTTCTTCGTACCTCAGAGCTGAGGTCAGACGTGAAGGCAAGATCTTCATGCAGGAATATGCTTATGGCAAACCTACTTGTGAGCTCACTGTTATCGGAGACACTGATACAACCGGAACTTCAGTGACATTCCGTCCTGATACATCTATATTCACCGTGTCGGAATATGACTATGACACATTGGCCAACCGTCTTCGCGACCTCGCATTCCTTAATGCCGGCATCACGCTTACGCTGACCGATATGCGCAAGACTGATGCGGAGGGCAATCCTCGCCAGGAAGTGTTCTATTCGCGTAATGGTCTTCGTGAATTTGTTCAGTATCTTGATTCCAACAAAGAATCACTGATCAATGATGTGATTCACATCAATACCGAGCGTCAGGGCATCCCCGTTGAAGTCGCCCTCACATATAATACGACTTTCAATGAGAATGTCTACTCTTTCGTCAACAATATTCACACGATAGAAGGCGGTACTCACTCGACCGGATTCCGCCGTGGTCTGACAACGACTCTTAAGAAATATGCCGAAGACAACAAACTCCTTGAGAAGGTGAAAGTCGAAGTTTCCGGCGATGACTTCCGCGAAGGCCTGACAGCGGTTATCTCTGTCAAGGTGATGGAGCCTCAGTTTGAAGGCCAGACCAAAACAAAGCTCGGCAACAGCGAAGTGCAGGGCGCCGTATCCGCTGCTGTCAGCGAAGCTCTGCGCTACTATCTTGAAGAGCACCCCCGTCAGGCAAGGGTTATTGTCGACAAGATCGTGCTTGCCGCACAAGCCCGTCACGCGGCGTTGAACGCGCGTCAGAAAATTCAGCGCAAGTCACCGCTTTCCGGCGGCGGCCTTCCAGGCAAACTTGCCGATTGCTCTTCACGTCATGCCGAGGACTGCGAGTTGTTCCTCGTCGAAGGTGATTCGGCCGGCGGTACAGCCAAGCAGGGCCGAAACCGTACATTCCAGGCTATTCTGCCGCTGAGAGGTAAGATCCTGAATGTTGAGAAAGCTATGGATCACAAGATTCTTGACAATCAGGAAATCACCAGCCTTTACCGTGCAATGCGCGTGACAATCGGCACTGAGGAAGATCCGATGGCCATAAACATCTCACGCCTTGCCTACCATAAGATCATCATCATGACCGATGCCGATGTCGACGGAAGCCACATCGCCACTTTGCTGATGACATTTTTCTTCCGCCGTATGCGTCCGATCATTGAGCAGGGCTATCTGTACCTGGCAACTCCTCCGTTGTACAAATGTACTCGCGGAAAAGCCGAAGAATACTGCTGGACGGATGCCCAGGTTCGACAATTTATCGCTGTCAATGGAGAAAAAACCAAAGTTCAGCGTTATAAAGGATTAGGAGAGATGAGCGCGGAAGAGCTCCGTGACACCACGATGGATCCCGAACAGCGCCTGTTGAAACAGGTGACCATAAGCGACGCCGTAGAGGCGGACCGAATCTTCTCGATGCTTATGGGTGAAGATGTCGGTCCCCGTCGTGATTTCATCGAGTCAAACGCCAATTATGCCAATATTGACGCCTGATGACGCTCTGATATCTTCTGATAAATATCAATTCTAATTATCTACATACCTCTTAATTTTCAACTACTATGGCTCAATCAGCAAAGGCTGCCGGTTCAAAGAATGCTATCGCCCTCGCGAAGAAGGTGATGGAATTTGTCATGCAGCAAAAGAACAACACATATAATTATAAGCAGGTCGCTCATGCGATAGGTGCGAAAACAGCTGTTCAGCAGCGCAACATCGCACTTCAGCTTGTGGAAATGGCATTCAACGGCGAAATCATCGAGGTTTCGCCCGGTAAATACAAATCTCCACAGCGAGGCAATGAGGCGACAGGTGTATTTGTCCGCCGCAGCAACGGCAAAAATTCCGTAATTACCGATTCGGACGGTGAAACAATCTTCGTTGCGGAGAGAAATTCGATGCACGCTCTGAACGGCGACCGCGTCAAAGTCAATATCGCCGCACATCGTAGAGGTGCCGAGCCTGAGGCTGAGGTCATAGAGATCATTGAAAAGAAAGAGCAGACATTCATCGGAACACTCAAGGTTGACAAACATTTCGGCTACCTGCTGACGGATTCAAAGTTCCTGGCTACGGATATCTTCATCCCGAAAGCAAAGCTCAAGGGGGGCAAGACCGGAGACAAGGCCGTGGTGCAGATCACAGAGTGGAAAGATGACTTCAAGAACCCCAGCGGAGAGGTGATTGACATCCTTGGCAAAGCCGGGGAGAACAACACTGAGATCCATGCGATTCTTGCCGAGTTCGGACTGCCATATAAATACCCGGCTGCGGTGGAAAAAGCCGCTGACAAGATAGGGGCGGGCATAACCGAAGAGGTGATTGCCCAGCGTATCGACATGCGTGATGTGCTCACATTCACCATTGACCCGGCTGATGCGAAGGACTTCGATGATGCGCTTTCATTCCGCCGTCTTTCAAACGGGCACTACGAAATCGGTGTCCATATTGCCGATGTGACACACTATGTCCATCCTGACACCATTATTGACCGCGAGGCTCAGAAAAGAGCGACTTCGGTCTATCTGGTGGATAGGGTGGTGCCGATGCTTCCCGAACATCTGTGTAACGGAATCTGTTCCTTGCGTCCCAATGAAGAGAAACTGGCTTTCTCCGTGATTTTTCACATGGATGATGAGGGAAAGGTGTTGTGCTCGAAGATTGCCCGAACAGTGATCAGATCGGACCGCCGCTTTTCTTATGAAGAAGCTCAGAGCGTTATTGAGACTGGTCTCGGAGATTGCGTAGAAGCAATTCAGAAGCTCGACGAGCTGGCAAAAATTCTGCGCCGCCAGCGGTATGAGAATGGTTCTGTCGAGTTTGATCGTGCCGAGGTCAAATTCCATATTGACGAAACCGGCAAGCCTTTAGGGGTTTTCTTCAAAGTCTCGAAGGACGCCAACAAGCTCATCGAGGAATTCATGTTGCTGGCCAACCGCACGGTTGCTACTTTTGTCGGGAAGCCGGAAGGCAAGAAAAAGGCCAAAGCTTTTGTCTATCGTGTTCACGATGTGCCCGATACGTCGCGTCTGGCCGATCTGGCCGCTATTGCAAGAACATTCGGCTACAAGATAAAGGCTTCAGGCACACCCAAGGAAATCAACCGCTCAATCAACAGAATGCTGGCCGAGGTCAAAGGCCGCGGAGAGGAAAATTATCTTTCTACTCTGGCAATCCGTTCGATGGCAAAAGCAATCTACACGACAGACAATATCGGTCACTATGGTCTCGGATTTGAATATTACACCCATTTCACATCTCCGATCCGCCGTTATCCCGACATGATGGTCCATCGTCTTCTTGACCGTTATCTTGCAGGAGGACGGAGTGTCAATCTTCAGAAACTTGAAGATCAGTGCAAACATTCCAGCGAAATGGAACAGTTGGCTGCCACTGCTGAACGTTCGTCAATAAAGTACAAGCAGGTCGAGTATATGCAGGAGCACATCGGCGACAAGTTCTCAGGCATCATTTCCGGTGTTACGGAATGGGGCCTCTATGTCGAACTTAATGACAATCTATGTGAAGGTCTGGTGCCGATGCGCGATCTTGCGGATGACTATTATGACTTTGACGAAAAGAATCATTGCCTTGTCGGACGTCGCCACAACCACCGCTATCGTCTTGGCGACAATGTAGACATCAAGGTGGCTCGCGCCGATCTGGAGAAAAAGCAACTTGATTTTGTACTGCTTGACGATAATGGCAATGCCTTACGAAAGGATAACAAGGAAGACGACCTGGGTTCAAAGGTTTCAGTTGCTGAAGCCCTGACACATCATGGAAAGAAAAAACGTCGTCGCAAATAGACTTAAATGACTCTGAAATGAAGGAATTCAACGAATATCTGTCACTCGTCAATAAGGCGATTGAAAATCTGAAACTGCCTGAGCGCCCTGCCGGTCTTTACGATCCTATCCGATACACATTGGATTGTGGAGGCAAGCGTCTGCGTCCGGTATTGGCTTTGGCAGCCTGTGAGGCAATGGGGAAAGATCCTATGTCTGCTATCCATCAGGCCATAGCGATTGAAATGTTTCACAATTTCACTCTTTTGCATGATGATGTGATGGACAATGCGGATGTCAGACGAGGTCGTCCGACAGTTCATAAAAAGTGGAACGAAGAGACCGCGATTCTGTCAGGCGATGCGATGCTCACAACCTCGACTATGCTTTTGGCGATCAAGGTCGGCGATCATCTTGCTTCAGCCTTAGATCTGTTCAACGGGACTGCCATGAATATCTATGAGGGGCAGCAGCTCGACATGGATTTTGAGTCTCGCCTTGATGTCAGCGTAGAGGAATACATGGAAATGATCCGCCTGAAGACTTCGGTGTTGCTTGGATGTGCCTGTGGTATGGGTGCTTTGATGGCCGATGCTCCTTTCGAGACCCAGCTCCAGTTCTTCAATTACGGAGTCAATCTTGGTCTTGCATTCCAGCTTCAGGATGATTATCTTGACACATACGGAAATCCTGAAACATTTGGCAAGGCTATCGGAGGAGACATTCTGAACGATAAAAAGACATGGTTGCTGATCATGGCTATGAAGGAAGACGAGACCGGCGAAGTCAGTGGCCTCATCGGCAGTTCAGTGGCTCCTGAAGAAAAAATAGCCAGAGTACGTGCAGTGTATGACCGGCTCGGATTACCGGACCGGATTCATGAGCTTATCCGTGCATACATTGACACTGCAATTTCCTGTCTTGATCAGCTTGTCATTCAGCCGGAGGCTCGGTCATTCTTCATTGATCTGGCTCTCAAATCGGCAACACGAAACAAATAAGGTCCATGTTGATCGATACCCATACCCATCTATATCTTGATGAGTTTTCCCCGACTCCTGAAGCAGCCGTCGAAAGGGCTATTGCCGCGGATGTCAAAAAGCTGATATTCCCGAATGTTTATCTGGGGACAATCGGTCCGATGAATCGTCTGCGAGACAGTTTCCCTGGCCACATTTTTATGGCGATGGGGCTTCATCCGACTGAAATCAATGAAAATTGGGAATCGGATCTCGCTGAAATAGAAGCAGAGTTGACTGCCGATCCTGCAAAATATATAGCAATAGGGGAGATCGGTATTGATCTCTATTGGGACCAGACTTTCCGCAAGCAGCAGCAGGCTGCATTCAGTCGGCAAGTCGACTGGGCTAT
>NZ_JAIDEN010000185.1 GCF_029054785.1 Duncaniella sp. | reverse complement strand
CAAACATTCTCTCTCCCCGTTTACGTTGCACCCCCCCTTTCCCATTTTTCTCTCTATGTGCGCCGGTAGAATCTATATTCTGCTGTCTGTTTTCACACTCATTTTTCTCAAGACAATGTCTCTTAACGCACAGACAGCATCAAAACCAGATTTCGCTTATCCCAAAACCGTCAGCCTGCAATCTGAAAAGGCTCTTGGATCAGCGATAAAGAACAACGACAGTCCTGCTGTGATGCGGGCTCTCATTGACTATTACCTTGCAGAATCACGCATTGACATCAACCGTAGCGCCAAAGCGATCAAAAAAATAGACTCCATAGCCGGGTGCACCCGTGATAAGGTGCTGAAGTCGATGCTGAACACTTTGCAAGCCGACATCTATACAGCTCTCTACTCCTCCCAGCGATGGAAATATGACAGCCGCGAGCTGCCTCTGACACCTCTGTCCGAAAACTATCAGGAATGGAGCGGCGACCAGTTCCGCATGAAGATAAATTCGCTGATCGACTCCGCCCTCATTGCAGAGTCAGAGCTGAAAGCAACTCCTATTAAAGTCTACTCATCGGTGCTGTCATTGGGCAAGACTGTCAGCGCCCGCAACGAGACACAGATATATTATCCGACACTTTTTGACTTTGTCGGCAACAAGTCAATCTCACTCCTGAAATCAACAGGCCGCATGAGCAATATTCTTTCATGGGGCTTGCTGACCCGTCACGATCTGTATCTTCAGCTTCCGTTCAACCGCTTCGATCCGACGGCAGGCAGAATCCTCGACATCTATGCCTCTCTGCTCAGATTTCATGACAGAATCTCGGCCCCGTTTATCATGACAGACATCGAACGTCTGGATTTTATCACAATGAATGTCTGGAACAATGCCGAAATGTCACAATCGCCTGTTGACCGCAAATACGAACTCCTCAAAGACCTCTATGAGGAATGCCGCGCTTCGGAATATTCCGGAAACATCCTCCTCGCCATCAACAGCAGCAATGACAATACAAAAAAATGGCTGAGCGAGGCGATCAGACACAATCTCAAGGCTTTCCCATCTTTCCGCCGCAACAACAATCTGAAAAACGCCCTTTCGGAAATTGAAATGCAGGGGATCGAACTCACCCTCCCGGCAGTGGCCGCTCCCGGTGCCGAACTGAATTTCAAACTTTCGGTCTCCAATGTCCGCTCCGGAAAACTGTATATATATAATGTGTCATCCACTCCGGTGGCCGAGCAGAGCTACAACTGCATCGGTCTCCCCTCTCTTACCCCTCTTGCGGTCATACCTTTCACAGCCGGTGCCGGTGAGAGTCTGCCGTTCACCCAAGACATCACACTCAGCCACAAGTTTACATCTCCGGGCCAATACGTAGCCATCGCCACTATTGACGGCGCTCCACGCAAGGACCGCAACTGGTACCGCAAGATATACGTCACCGATTACTCAATCGCATCTTCAAGTTTTGACAAGACCCGGATCTGGGCGCTGCGCGCATCTGACGGATCTCCGGTCGATGGTGCCTCGATCTCGATCGTCCCGAACACTGCCCGCGCCACAGCCACTCCACAGCTGATAGGAAAAACTACGGCTGACGGCTCACTTGTCTGTGACCGCAACGGCAATGTGATTCTGACCAAAGGCAACGACCGTTTTGCATCTCCTCTGTGGGTCTACACCGAAAATAACCGCCGGACTGCCCCTGACTGGCGTCAGTCAGCTGCCGGATACCCCTCTCTGCCGCTCTACCATCCGGGCGACAGCGTGGAATGGATGGCGATCTGCTATGAATACAAAGGACAGGCCCACCGTCCGCTCATCAGAAAAGAGGTCACCGCTGTTTTGCGCGATTCAAAATATCAGGGTCTCGACACGGTCAGTCTCATGACAGACGACTATGGCCGTGTCACCGGAAAATTCGTACTCCCCAAAGAAATCCTCAGCGGAACTTTCTGCATCTCGATTGACGACAAGGCCGATCCGGTCCATTTCATGGTCAGTGACTACAAACTCCCAACCTTTAAAGTCATCCTCGATCCTGTCGAGAAAGACTATCCCGCTGACGGAGATGTCACCCTGCGCGGTCGTCTCCAGACCTATGCCGGCTTCCCTCTGGCCAATGCCCGGATAACAGTCAGCCTCGCAGCCATGCAGCCCTTGCGCTGGTGGTGGCATCAGAGCGCGCCTGTCACATTCCAGACTCTTGAAGCAAGTTCTGACGAATCCGGCGAAATAAACATTGTCATTCCAAAATCGGTCCTCTCACTGAGTCCGATCCCCGGCGGCATGTTCAGAGCCGAAGTGAGCGCCATGTCCTCTACTGGCGAAAATCAGCTTGCCACGACTGTTTTCTCAACAGGAATGCGCTATGCTATCCGCGTGTCCCTTCCGTCTGACATCGACATATCCTCACCTACCGCAGCCATCAAGGCCGAAGTGGTAGATTATCGTGATTCTGTCATCAGAATGCCGGTCGACTTCGCCATCATGCGCGACAGCGTGAAAGTCTTCGGCACCACCATCCATTCAGGCAGCCGGACCATAGACCTCTCAGGCGTAAAGTCAGGAAGCTATCGACTGACATTCTCCCTGGCCGACTCCACCTTGGCAGCTCCCGTCACTCAGGAAGCCGTGCTTTATCGCCCGACCGACAGCGCCACACCCGTACCGTCGAGCCTCCTGTGGTATCCGTCAACCAACGTCAGCGCCGACGCAGAAACCGGCGAAGGACAATGGCTCTATGCCGTCAACTGTCCGACAAACCTGCTTGTCACTGTCCACACTGCGGATTCAATTCTCTCTCAGTCATGGGTCAAGGCCGAAGCCGGAATGCACCGTCTCAGCCTCCGTCTCCCCGACGGTCATGATTCCGCCAATGTAAATATAGCCCTCACCGGCAACTACCGTAACAGCTCTGTGACTCTCACACTCAAACGCGATGTCACAGCCAAATCCATACGGTTCATCACGGAAACATTCCGCGACCGCACCACCCCAGGCTCGGAAGAGACATGGACTTTCCGTGTCATTGACCAGGCCGGTCAGGGCAAAAAGTCGGCTGTCGTGATGGATATGTACAACACTGCTCTTGACGCGCTCGCCAAGACAGACTGGAACTTCACACCCGCGACATCGCATTCCGGAGGCTTCTGGTTCAGATGGAACCAGTCTGATCTCGGTTCAACCGAATACCAGAGCGTCTACTACCGACCGGACAAACTGCTGTCCAACAACTCCATTACCACCCCGGAATTCGACACCTACGGACTGCCCGTCTTCGACCGGTTCGCAGCCCTTAACGGGATCCGCATCCGTGGTGGAGCAAAGCTCTATGGCTCACGGGCAATGAATGCTGTCGACGAACTCAAGGTTGTCAGGGAGCATTCCGAAGAATTCGAGGTTGAAGAGATACAAAGCCTTGGCGCTGAAGCTGTAATGACAGGAGCAGTCGCAGATGCCGATTCTGCTGACGGAGGCGCTCAAAGCAGCGACGGCGAGCAAAACGCATCTCAGACAGAACAGCCGTTCTCGTTCCGCGACAGCGAAGTTCCGCTTGCGTTCTTCAGACCGATGTTGGAAACCGATGCCGACGGACATCTTTCACTGACTTTTACCGTTCCTGATGCCAACACAACCTGGGGGCTGCGCGCCGTTGCGTTCACAGATTCTCTGTTGTCGACCTCGTTCGGCTCTGAAATCGTTGCCGCAAAGGTAATCATGGTTCAGCCCAACCTGCCGCGTTTCCTGCGTGTGGGTGACCGAGTCATAATCGAGGCTTCAGTAATGAACGGAAGCGACAAAGAACAGCATGTGCAGACCTCTGTCGAAATATTCAACCCGACCGACGGCAGGATTATAAGCTCATACAACCGTCCTGACACAATCCGCCCCAATAGCGCGACAACTGTCGGCATAGAATTCAGCGCACCCTCCGATCTCCCCCTGATAGGCTACCGAATCAAATCTACCACCGACCGCTTCGCTGATGGAGAACAGAGCTTGCTCCCTGTCCTTCCGGCTGTCTCACCGGTAATCGAAACCTATCCCTTCTACATTGCGCCCGATCAGGACAAGTTCAGCATGACACTGCCCGTGACGCCGAAAAACGCCCGCATCACACTGCAATATTGCGACAACCCGACATGGTATGTTGTCACTGCGCTGCCCGGACTCCTTGATCTCGAAGCAAGCACGGCCAACGAAGCCGCAGCCTCGATCTTCTCAGCCGCAATAGCATCCGGACTCCTCCGCGACAATCCGGCCATCGCGTCAGCGCTCAAGGAATGGAGTTCAAGCGATAAATCCGAAGGAATGCTGTCGTCAATGCTCCAGCGCAACGAGGACCTGAAGCAAATTCTCCTCGCAGCCACACCCTGGATGCTTGACGCGAAAAGCGACACCGAACGGATGACACGTCTGTCGCTGCTCTTCGACGAAAAGACAGTCAGCAGGACGATTTCAGCCAACATCGCCACACTCCGGAAACTTCAGCACAACAACGGAGGCTGGGCCTGGTACTCGTCAGGAGAAAACGCCTCCAGCTGGGCGACTGAAAATGTGCTCCTCCTCTTCGGACGTCTGCGCGAACTCGGCTTCATGCCTGAATCACGAGAACTCAACTCAATGATTTCCGCCGCCTTGAAATGGACCGATTCTGAAACACGCAAAGATTTCAGCAAGCATCCCGACGGAGATTACACCTCCTACGTCTATATGCGCGGGTTCTACAAGGACATGAAAGGCGCGCCGAAGGCTGATTCAAGAATCGTAAACAGCACCGTGCAGCACATACTGGCCGACTGGAAAACCTCATCTGTATTCAGCAAGGCTGTCTATGCCCGCATCCTCGCCTGGAATTCATATCCGTCAGTCGCCCGCGAAATTCTCGCCTCACTGCGCGAATACTCTGAGTCATCACCTGAAAAAGGCATGTGGTGGCCGTCGCTCGACAATATGACACTCTGGTCAATGGGCAAGATCGGCACCACCGCGCTCATACTCGACGCCTATGCCGCCATTGAACCGTCAAGTGCTGAAATAGACCGGATCAGACAGTGGCTGATACTCCAGAAAGAAGCTCAGGACTGGGGCACTTCCGTCACAACATCGTCGGCAATCGCATCAATACTTGCCACTTCACGCACCTGGATCGAACCAGCCGGAAAATCGAAAATCTCAGTCGGAGGCAAGAACGTCAGCCCGACAGAGACAGAGCGGCTGACAGGCTATTTCAGGACTCCTCTTTCTCTGGAAGCCGGAAAACAGGCCACTCTGAAAGTGAACCGCAGCGGATCATCACCTGCATGGGGCGCCATGTACTATCTCTACTCCGACTCCATGACTTCTGTCAAAGCAGCCTCCTGTCAGGATCTGTCAGTCGACAAAAAACTCGTTGTAGGCCCCGGTGCGGAAGAAGCCCGCAGCATGAGTTCAGGCACTCTGAAAGTCGGTCAGCGCGTCAGTGTGACCCTCACTCTGAAAGTCGACCGAGATATGGACTATGTCACAATTGTCGACGAACGCCCCGCCTGCTTCGAACCGGTCGAACAGCTCCCGCTGCCGATTTTTGCTGAAGGAATCTATTTCTATCGCGAGAACCGCGACTCCTCGACAAGAATTTTCATTGACCATCTTCCCAAGGGCGTCTATGTTCTGAGCTACGACATGTGGGTCAACAACGCCGGTCTCTTCGCCAACGGCATTGCTACGGTCCAAAGCCAGTACGCCCCGCAGCTGACAGCCCACTCAGCAGGTTCACAGCTGACAGTAAACCCTGCAAAGTGACAGCAGGTGGGACAGGTCCTGCCACAAGCAATCCACCCGTAACAAATCAGAGCCGCATCGGAATTCCCGATGCGGCTCTGATTTGTTACGGATAATACCTGTCACTCGCCTTTCCCCGGTTCAATCTGATAGAGGACATGTCTGCACAGCCAGGAATCCTTCGGCAGTTTCGGATGCTCGAACTCGGCAACCTTGGCCATCCCGATTTTCTGCATAACCCGTTCCGACGGACCGTTAACCGAAGCTGTAAATGAGAACAGCCGTTCCAGTCCGAGATTTCGGGCCAGCTTCAGTACAGCCATCGCCGCTTCGGTCGCATAGCCACGGTTGTGATGGTCGGCAGCCAGGCGCCAGCCGATTTCAATGCCCGGAGTAAAATCGGCTTCAAACCCGATTTCATGCAGACCGACATAACCGATAAATTCACCGGTCGATTTCAGTTCGACCGCATACAGTCCGTAGCCGCACCGTCTGAACTCATCGACAATGCGTCCGTAAAAAGCCTCGGTCTCCTCGTCGGTCAGTGGAGCGGGAAAATATTTCATCACACGGCCATCCTTGTTCATGACGGCAAAAGCAGCCAGATCATCCGGCTCCCATGAACGCAATTTCAGCCGTTCAGTCTCAGCATAAACCATAGCCATTATTTTTCAGAGATAAACGAATCCTTGAAACCGAGGAAATAGAGCACTCCGTCAAGGCCGATGGTCGAGATCGACTGTTCGGCATTCGCCTTGACTTTCGGTTTGGCATGGAAAGCGATTCCAAGACCGGCAGTCGACAGCATCGGAAGATCATTAGCCCCGTCGCCGACAGCGATTGTCTGTGCGATATTCACATTCTCCACCTGCGCGATCAGTTTCAGCAATTCAGCCTTCCGCCGCCCGTCGACGATCTCTCCCAAGTAGCGTCCGGTCAGTTTGCCGTCGACAATCTCAAGCTCGTTGGCATAGACATAGTCGAAACCGTATTTCTGTTTGAGATAATTGCCGAAATAAGTGAAACCGCCTGAGAGAATCGCAGTCTTATAGCCGACGCGCTTAAGCACCTGCATCATACGGTCAAGCCCCTCGGTTATCGGCAGATTCTCGGCGATTTCCTGCATCACGCTTTCATCAAGACCTTTCAGCAGAGCCACTCGTTCGCGGAAGCTCTCACAGAAATCAATCTCGCCTCTCATTGCCCGCTCCGTGATCGCCTTGACCTGATCGCCGACACCGGCTCTGATGGCCAGTTCGTCGATGACTTCTGTCTCAATGAGCGTGGAATCCATATCAAAGCAGATCAGTCGGCGGCAACGGCGGAAAAGAGTATCCTCCTGCATCGAAATGTCAAACTCCTCTTCCTGCGAAAGCTGCATGAATCGGGCCTGCATCGCAGCCGAATCCTTCGGCATGCCGCGCACCGAGAACTCCACACATGATTTTGACAGCGGCTGCTCCTCCTCGCCAAGCGGCATGCGGCCTGTCAGGCGCTGGATGGAGTCGATGTTCATGCCCTGGGCGGAAATTTCAGCTGTGACGTTGGCAATCTGACGTGCCGTCAGCCTGCGGCCGAGAATAGTGATGATCCAGCGGTCTTTGCCCTGCATCCCGACCCATTTCTCATATTCCTCGATGCTGACCGGCGAAAAGCGGATGGTGACATTCAGCTCTGTGGCTTTGAAAAGCAGCTCTTTCATGATATTTCCTGATACTGCGGAATCTGTCTTTATCAGAATGCCCAGCGAGAGCGTGTGATGGATGTCGGCCTGGCCGATGTCAAGAATCCCGGCATGATACCTGGCAAGTATTTCCGAAAGAGCGGAAGTGACACCGGGGTGGTCCTGACCGGATATATTTATCAGAATGAGTTCAAGATTAGGCGTTTCCATATTTATGTCTATGAGATGAATAAGTGCAAAATTTTTGACCTGATTGGATTTGGATAACAAAGATACGAAGTTATATCTGATTTTTGAGTAAATTTGCAAATGTAATTTAACAATCGCAACTCTATGGCAAGAGAATGGAAACAGATTAAAAAGTATGAGGACATACTTTTCGAACAATATGGCCGCATAGCCAAAATCACAATCAACCGTCCGCAGGTCTACAACGCTTTCCGCCCGCAGACAAACTTCGAAATGCTTGACGCAATGGCTTATTGCCGCGAGGCTTCAGACATCGGTGTCATCATCCTGACCGGAACCGGCGACAAGGCATTCTGCTCAGGAGGCGACCAGAAAGTCAAGGGTGTCGGCGGATATATTGATGAAAACGGAGTCCCCCGCCTCAACGTGCTCGACCTTCATAAAGCTATCCGTTCAATACCCAAGCCGGTCATCGCGATGGTCAATGGCTATGCGATCGGCGGAGGCCACGTGCTCCACGTGGTCTGCGACCTGACAATTGCGTCTGACAATGCCCGTTTCGGCCAGACAGGTCCAAAGGTCGGCAGTTTTGACGCCGGATTCGGATCGAGCTATCTCGCCCGCTGCGTCGGACAGAAAAAGGCCCGCGAAATCTGGTTCCTCTGCCGCCAGTACAGCGCCGAGGAAGCCGAACGCATGGGAATGGTCAACAAGGTAGTGCCTTTCGAACGTCTGGAAGACGAGACTGTTGAATGGTGCGAGACAATTCTGAGCCGTTCGCCGATGGCGATCCGAATGATCAAACGCGCACTCAATGCCGAACTTGACGGTCAGCGCGGCATGATGGAATTTGCAGGAGACGCAACCCTCATGTACTACCTGATGGAAGAGGCACAGGAGGGCAAAAACGCATTCCTCGAAAAGCGCGATCCCGACTTCGATAAATTTCCTAAATTCCCAGGCTAAAGACAGTTACAAAAATCATCGGAAGCTATCGTTTAACTAAAGCAACACTTTAGAGTTTACATGCAAGCCGCCTGGTGCAAATACAAACTCTCTTTCCGGTTCACCGCAATTACCTCACGGGAAAGGATGGACTGGAAAGAGACTTTTTACATTAAAATCTGGAACTGCGACACACCCTCGGTCTATGGCATCGGTGAGGCCGGGCTGTTCCGCGGGCTGAGTTGCGATGACCGTCCGGACTATGAAGAGATGCTTGACGCGGTCTGCCGCGACATTGACCGGTATATTGAAAACCCGGCCCTTCTCTCCGACTGGCCGTCCATAAGATTTGCCGTTGAAACCGCCGCTTCCGATCTGGCCAACGGAGGAAAACGGATTCTTTTCCCTTCGGAATGGACCGATGGGAAAAAGGCTATCACGATCAACGGCCTTGTATGGATGGGCGACCGCGAAACCATGCGTGAACGGATTGCCTCCAAACTCGCCGACCGATGCGGATGCGTGAAGGTAAAGATCGGAGGGATCGACTTCGAAGAAGAACTGGCGCTGCTGGACTATATCAGAAGCCAGGCTCCGTACATAACACTCCGGCTGGATGCAAACGGAGCTTTTCCGCCACATGAAGCCGAAGAGAAATTAAAACGGCTCGCAGAATTCGGCATCCATTCCATAGAGCAGCCTGTACGGGCAGGCCAATGGCAGGAGATGAAACACCTTTGCCGGACCTCTCCGATAGCGATCGCTCTTGACGAGGAACTGATCGGGCTGAACAGTCCGGAAGAAAAACGCAGGATGCTTGAGACGGTACAGCCTCAATACATCGTGCTGAAACCAACCCTCTGCGGCGGAATCGGCGGATCGGAAGAGTGGATCAGAATGGCTGAAAACAACGGGGCCGGATGGTGGATAACCTCCGCCCTCGAATCAAACATCGGCCTGAACGCCATAGCCCAATGGACCGCTACTTTGGACTCTGACATGGCTCAGGGACTTGGGACAGGACAGCTTTATCACAACAACATCACCTCCCCGCTGAGAACCGACGGAGACAGGCTCTCCTATAACCCGGCTGAAAAATGGGAAATCCCGCAGATGGCATGGAAACAATTCTGACCGACGAGGCTAAAAAATTCATTGAAGAGTGGCTCAATCCGCTCCCCTATGTCGTAGCCCACACCTCAGGCTCAACCGGAACTCCCAAGGAGATCCGTCTGCTCAAATCAGACATGCGCTCATCCGCGCGGGCCACAATCGAGTTCTTCGGTCTCGACAGCCGTTCACATCTTCATCTGCCGCTTTCGCCGGACTATATCGCAGGCAAGATGCAGATTGTACGCGCCCTTGAATCCGGGGCAAGCCTGACAGTCGAAACCGCAAGCAACCGCCCGTTGGCAGCCTGCCTGACCGCCGCATCCCGCCGCATCTCTCTGCTCCCGGTTGTCCCCTCGCAGGTCAATGGCCTGCTGGAATCCCCACTATGCCAACGGATCGACAATCTGATCATCGGAGGCGCACCCTTGTCAGCCGCCGATGAAGAGCGCATAATATCGACCGGACTGCGCGCTTTTGCCACCTACGGCATGACCGAGACATGCAGTCATGTCGCTCTCCGGCGACTCGGCACAGACTGTTTCTCAGCCCTTCCCGGCTTCCGCTTTTCGACTGACGGAAGAGATTGTCTCGTCATCCGCAGCGCAACACTCTCATTCGGCGAGCTTGTCACAAACGACCTTGTAGAAACGGCCTGCGACACCTCTTTCCGGTGGATCGGACGCATTGACAACGTGATAAACTCAGGCGGACTAAAAATCAGCCCCGAAGAGATCGAAAAAAAAATCGCGCCTCTGTTCGCCCCTGAAACCACCTTCTATCTCACATCCAGACAGAGCAGCCGCTGGGGCGAGGAAATGGTCCTGGTGACCGATATGCCCGGACCATACGACGAGATCAGCGAAAGAATTGAATCCGTCACGGGACATCTCCGCGCGCCGAAAGCCATAATTTTTGATCCTGACATCCGCAGGACATCATCAAAAAAAATCATCCGCAAAAAATTTTAGTCCGCTTTGTAATCTTCAATCGGCTGACAAGTGTTATCTTTGTGATGAGAACTTCAATTGACTCTCGAAAGATATTCACTTTCAACTGCATCCTATGACTTCAGCCCCCGAACGCTCCATCTACGGACTTTTCAACGACAGCTTTCCCCCTGTCCTTGACGGCGTCACGCTGGCTGTCGAAAACTATTGTCAGTGGCTCGCCGAAAGCGGCAACAAAGTCTGTGTCGTCACCCCCTGGACTCCAGGTCCATGCCCGGAAGGAGACTTCACAATGTACCGCTATCTCTCACTCCCCATCTACAACCGCCATCCCTACCGCTACGGCTACCCCCGCCTTGATCCCTTCATCTGGCGGAAACTGCGGTCCACTCCATTCAGGATAGTCCATGCCCACTGTCCTTTTTCATCGGGACGCCTCGCCGCATACGCCGCACGCAAACATGACATCCCGCTGGTCACGACCTTCCACTCAAAATACCGGACAGACCTCGAACGCTCTCTCCCGGCCCCTATGGTGAAATATCAGATGAAGCGCCTGCTTGAATTCTACAATTCAGCCACTGAAGTCTGGATCCCGCAGGCCGCGGTCGAAGAGACAATCCGAGAATACGGCTACAAAGGCCCGGTCAAGGTGGTGGAAAACGGCAACGATCTGTCAGAAGGGATCTCCGATCCGGAAGCCTACAAACTTCAGGCGAGAAAACAGACAGGCCTTGCCGATGACGAACTCGGACTCCTCTTTGTCGGGCAGCACATACTCGAAAAAGGAATCGAGATCATCATCCGCGCCCTCGCCTTGCTTGACGGCGTAAAATTCAGGATGAATTTCATCGGCACCGGCTATGCGCTACACGACATGCAGCAACTGACCCGACAGCTCGGACTTTCGGACAGAGTGACCTTCCACGGAGTCATCAACGGACGTGAGGAACTGCGGCGGTTCTACGCAGCCTCGGATCTCTTCCTCTTCCCCTCATTCTATGACAATGCGCCTCTCGTCGTCCGTGAGGCAGCCGCCATGTCAACCCCCTCGCTGCTTCTCGAAGGATCGACCGCCGCCGAACTGATCAGGGACGGCGAAAACGGCTTTCTGACCCGCCGGACACCTGAAGACTATGCCGCAGCAATCACCGCCCTGGCCGCTGATCCTGATAAACGACGGAAAGCAGGAGCCGGCGCCCGCGCCTCTCTCTCACGCTCATGGCACGATGTCATGAATGAAGTATTAATCCGCTACGCTGAAATTATAGCCCGCCATGAACACAGCCGACGCAAACACTAAACCCAACCAGCCGTCCGAACGCCGTCAGGTGCTCAGTCTTGTCTGGAAAATTTTCCTCCCGATAGCGATTGGCCTGGGAGTCGTGGTCTGGCTCTTCCACCGCGAATTCAAACCGGAGGTCTGGGAGTCAATCCACTTTGACTCCCGCGTGATCGGCTGCATTCTTCTGGCTTGGCTCTTCATGATCGGTCGCGATTTCGGTCTGACATGGCGATTCCGCGCCCTGACAGACCATCAGCTTCCGTGGCGAAAAGCCCTGAAGGTCGACATGCTCTGTGAGTTCACCTCCTGTGTCACCCCCTCGGCTGTCGGAGGAAGCGCTCTTGGCATGATATATCTCAACCGCGAGGGGATTGAACTGGGCAGGGCGACAACCCTCATGATGACCACACTCTTTCTCGACGAACTGTTTTTTGTCATCTCGATTCCGCTGATCATGCTCCTTGTCCCCTACGCCGAACTCTTTGACTTCGGCCACGGAAAATTCACCGTCGGACTTGAATCGGTATTCTGGGGAGTCTATGCCGTAATATTCATCTGGACATCCATCCTCTTCCTCGGAATCATAGTCAGACCCCACGCCATACACCGCTTTCTCAACTGGCTTTTCCATTTCAGGCTTCTGCGCAAGTGGGCGCCCAAAGTCGATCAGCTCGGAGAAAACATGGAAACGACAGGCCGCGATCTCCGCAAACGCCCTCTGCGCTGGTGGCTGGAGACCTTCGGAGGAACCGCCCTCTCATGGTCGTCGCGCTATCTGGTTGTCAACGCGCTCTTCCTCGGCTTCGCACCGCATGCCGACCAGCTGATTGTCTTCGCCCGCCAGTTCGTGGTCTGGGTATGCCTCATGATCAGCCCTACACCCGGCAGCGCTGGAATCAGTGAATGGCTTTTCACCACCTACTACGGCGATCTGATCCACAGCACAGGCATCGCCCTGATCATAGCCCTGTTCTGGCGCATCATCAGCTACTATGTCTATCTCATTGTCGGAGCCTGCATCCTCCCCTCCTGGATCCGCCAGGGCTTCCGGAAGAAAAACTCTCTGAAAAAATAATCAACTGCAATATCATGAACCAATCATTCAGACAACTCCTGCTTTTGTTGTTCATCTTTCCGGCTCTCTCACTGATATTTCCGACACAGGTGAAAGCCGATGAAGTCCACGGTGTCTACATGCTGCGCCTCGACGACGAAATCGGTTCTTCGACATGGCGCTACACCAGACAGGCTCTCGACGAGGCCTCGCACCGAAATGCCGAACTGCTGATCGTCCATCTGAACACTTACGGAGGTTCCGTGGTCCACGCCGACTCAATCCGCACGGCTCTGCTCAACTTCCCCGGACCGACCGTTGCCTTCGTTGACAACAACGCCGCATCAGCCGGGGCGCTCATTGCCCTGGCCTGTGACTCTGTCTTCATGCGGAGTGGAGCCACGATGGGCGCCGTCACGGTTGTCAACGGCACTGACGGACAGGCAATGCCCGACAAATATCAGTCCTACATGAGAGCGATGATGCGCGCAACCGCAGAAAGACATGGCAAAGTCACCAAAAACGACGGAACGGCTGACTGGCGTCGCAATCCGGTCATCGCCGAAGCTATGGTCGATCCGCGCGTAAGCGTTGCGGGCCTGATCGACTCGACCAGAGTGCTGACATTCACTGCCGACGAAGCAGTGAAATGGAACTATGCCGACGGGAAAGCAGAATCTGTCGATGAAATCATGCAGAAACTCGGCTATGCCTCTCCGGCATCCTATATTGTTTCAGAATACCACCCCACATGGCTCGACCATCTGGTCGGATTCCTGACCAATCCGGCAGTCCAGGCCGTGCTTATCATGCTGATCATCGGCGGCATCTACATGGAACTCCACTCCCCCGGTGTCGGCTTCCCCTCAGCTGCGGCCATAATCGCAGCGATCATGTATTTTCTCCCGCTCTACATCAGCGGTATCGCAAGCTCATGGATCATCCTGCTGTTCGTCCTGGGCATAATGCTGATCATTCTTGAAGTTTTCGTCGTTCCGGGCTTCGGGATCACCGGTATTGCCGGAATCTCATGTGTCTGTGCGGCGGTGATTCTCGGACTGATCGAACACTACACCTTCTCCCTCTCACACATGAATGCCGATGCCGTCTGGAGCTCGATGATCATCTTCCTTGCCGGAATCGGGCTGGCAATCCTGGCGATATGGTATCTCACCTCATCCTACGGTCCAAAATGGGTGCGCCGCCACACCGAACTGATGCTCACCCAGCAGGTCGACGAGGGCTATATCGGAGTCGACATGAAACCCGTCGGCTACATCGGACTTGAAGGGACGGCTGTGACCGACATGCGCCCCGCAGGCAAGGTGGAAATCAACGATGAAGTCCTCGATGCGGTAGCCGTCCGCGGCTTCATCCATGCAGGCGCACGTGTCAGGGTGATGAAATATGAAAACGCCCAGATCTACGTAGCGGAAGTCTGAAACGGATCTGAAACGCCCCGGCCTTTTCTAACGCACAAGCAGATGTCCGAAATAGACACAGAGAAGACCGGCCGTCAGACTCACAGCGGTATACAATGCTGCCGACAGCCATTCCGATGACCCGAACATCAGATAATTCTCATTGATGAAAGTCGAAAACGTTGTGAATCCGCCGCAGAAACCGACTGTGGCCAGCAGGCGCAAGTCCGGCGAAAGCAATGCTCCCCGCTCTGCAAGACCATAGGCTACTCCGATCAGCAGACAG
>NZ_JAIDEN010000184.1 GCF_029054785.1 Duncaniella sp. | reverse complement strand
CTACATGGCTTACATGCTCAAGTATGACACAATGCACGGTCAGTTCGACGGCACTGTTGACTACGATCTCGAAAAGAGCCTCCTTATCGTCAATGGCAAAGCTATCCGCGTTACCGCATGCAAGAATCCCGCTGAAATCGGCTGGGGTGCAGTAGGCGCTGAATATGTTGTTGAATCAACAGGTCTCTTCCTCACTAAGGAAAAAGCTCAGGCCCACATCGAAGCCGGCGCAAAATACGTGGTTATGTCAGCTCCCTCAAAGGACGACACCCCCATGTTCGTTTGCGGTGTTAACCAGAATAGCTACGTCAAAGGCACTCAGTTCGTGTCAAACGCTTCTTGCACCACCAACTGTCTCGCTCCTATCACCAAGGTGCTCAACGACAAGTTCGGCGTTGTTGAAGGCCTCATGACTACCGTTCACTCAACCACTGCTACTCAGAAGACTGTCGACGGTCCCTCTATGAAGGACTGGCGTGGTGGCCGTGCCGCTGCCGGCAACATCATCCCCTCTTCTACCGGTGCTGCCAAGGCCGTAGGTAAAGTTATCCCCGAACTCAACGGCAAACTGACCGGTATGTCAATGCGTGTCCCCACTCTTGACGTTTCTGTTGTCGACCTCACTGTAAACCTCGCTAAGCCCGCTACTTACGACGAAATCTGCGCTGCCATGAAGGAAGCTTCTGAAGGCGAACTCAAAGGCATCCTCGGCTACACCGAAGACGCAGTCGTTTCAAGCGACTTCCTCGGCGATCCCCGCACTTCTATCTTCGACAAGAACGCAGGTATCATGCTTTCACCCACTTTCGTTAAGGTTGTCAGCTGGTATGACAACGAAATCGGCTACTCTAACAAGGTGCTCGATCTCATCGCTCACATGAAGAAAGTAAACGGCTAATCCAGGCCCGACTCAAAACTATCGCTTTAAACAGCATAGCAAAAACCACACGAGACAGCTCCGCTTTGGGGCTGTCTCTTTTTGTCTGCGCCCTAACCCTTCGGTCTTCGGTTGTTATCTTTACGGATGACACAAAACAATGCAAGCAGACAAAATCACCCGACTTCTGACCGTCAGTCAGAGTCCGCCAGGATAAAGCCCGGACAAACGCCTGGTAGGAGTCAGCATAATGCTCGTTTTTTTGTTAATATTGCTTAACCAGACAAACATAACGAAAAAATTTATTTATATTTGCCACGATTTTGCGAAGTTTTCTTGAATTCTACTATCGAGCGTTAAGAAATCAGCGTCAGACCAAAAGAAACAATCAATCATTCACCTTACTAATAACCAATCGACCGTCTTAACAACGGTCAAATTTCCAAACTTTCATTTTGCGTATGAAGAAAATTTTACTTTCTGTCGCAGCAGTTGCAATGACCTTTGTTGCTAACGCTGCCCCCACAGTGGTTAAAACTAACCCTAACCAAAGCAATCCTCTGCTGGCAAACACCGTAATTGCAGACAATGAATTCTTTACTGCAACAACAACATTTGATGCAAAAGGCGGCCAGACCGGTAGCGCTTACGTATTCGGCGATGTAGACCTTGCAGGTACCGGTTGGTTCCAGCTTCGTTCTGACGCTGCTCCTGATGCAACATCTCCTTTCGGAACACAGAAAGCAGATTGCACCTCTATCAAAGTTGAGGTAAAAAAACCGGTCACTCTCTATTGCTATCTGCGCACCGGTAACAACAAGCAAACTGCCGTAAATGTATTCAACTCTTCTTTTGAGACCATGCCTTATGCTAATGGCGAAACCGGTAAGAACTGCGGAGCCGACGGTGAAAAGAACAACATGTGGGAATTTTCATGGACTTTAAGTGCCGGAACATACTGTCTGACAGAGCTCGGTGGCACAGGCAATGTTGCCGGTCTCGGATACGAAGGAGCTGAAGATCCCGGCGTAGATCCCGAACCCGCAGAAGGTCAGGAATTCAAGCTCACCGGTTCTTGGCCTCAGGGTGAGTTCGGCACAATCAATACTCCTATCTCTGTTGACTACAACACTCAGACAATCACCCTCCAGAACTTCCTTGGCGGCAGCGCTGACTTAGTTGTCAACTACGCTCTTCGTGACGCAAGCCAGAACCCCACTATGCCCGGCACAATGTTCAACCTGACTCCGGTCAGCGGCGTTGGTGAAGCAGCACAGGGCCTCTATCCTCTTGATGGACTTCAGACTACTGATGTCATCTTCACAATGGGTGGTGAAAACAAGATCAAACTTGAAAAAGTCGGAATGTTCTTTGATACATATTCCAGCATTGAATACAAGACCGGTGGCTTCTACGAACTCACTCTCTATCTTGTAGCCAACTATTCTGACTGGACTTCAGGTTCTTGGGTTGCCGCTTCTTCAAGCAAGGGCTATTTCAACCTCGTAACCACAATCCCCGCTTCAGCTGATCAGTCAGGCATCGACAGCATCGTTACTGACACTGTTGACGAAAACGCACCTGTTGAATACTACAACCTCCAGGGCCTCCGCATCAACGAACCCGCAGCCGGTCAGATCGTGATCCGCCGCCAGGGCTCGAAAGTAAGCAAAATTCTTGTTCGCTAATCCGACAGAATACTGAACATCATAAAATCGGCGACCTCATCGCGAGGCCGCCGATTTGCTTTTTAGGCACATTTTTGGTAATTTTGCATCTGAAAAAGCAATCTATTAAGTGACAACCCGCCCATTTGCGACAGTCGCTTATAATTCCCCCCTATTTTTTTGACAATATGAAATTTGACGAGCTTGATCTGAGCTACGATATACTTGACGCGCTCGATGCGATGCGCTTCGACGAATGTACACCAATCCAGGAGCAGGCAATCCCCGTGATCCTTGAAGGCCGCGACCTTATAGCCGTCGCGCAGACCGGAACCGGCAAGACCGCCGCCTATCTCCTTCCGGTCATCGACCGCCTCGCCGACATGCCTGAGGCCAAAGACTATGTCAACTGCATCGTAATGGCCCCCACCCGCGAACTCGCACAGCAGATAGACCGACAGATGGAAGGCTTTGCCTACTATGTCCCGGTCAACAGCGTGGCAATCTACGGCGGCACGGACGGCGCAGGTTTCGCACAGCAGCAGCGCGGGCTGAAAATGGGCGCGGATGTGGTCATCGCCACTCCCGGACGCCTTCTGGCCCACCTCCAGATGGGCTACGTGGACCTCTCGCGCGTCTCCTACTTCATCCTCGACGAGGCCGACCGCATGCTCGACATGGGATTCTATGATGACATCATGCAGATCGTCAAACATCTGCCCAAGGATCGGCAGACCCTGATGTTCTCCGCAACAATGCCCCCGAAAATCCAGCAACTGGCCAAGGCCATCCTCAACGATCCGGCAGAAGTGAAGATCGCAGTGTCGCGCCCCACCGAAAAGATAGACCAGTCGGCCTTTGTCTGCCATGAAGGACAGAAAACAGGTATCCTGAAACACCTTTTCCGCACAGCCCACTCGCAGCGCGTCATCATCTTCTCATCATCGAAAATCAAAGTCAAGGAACTCGCCCGCGAATTGCGCCGCAGCAAGGTGAAAACCGGCGAGATGCACTCCGATCTTGATCAGAATGTTCGCGAGGAAGTGATGTTGGATTTCAGAGCCGGAAAAATAGATGTGCTGGTTGCAACCGACATCGTGGCCCGCGGAATCGACATTGACGATATAGCGATGGTGGTAAACTATGATGTCCCCCGCGAAGCCGAGGACTATGTCCACCGCATAGGCCGCACGGCCCGCGCCAATGCCGACGGCAAGGCCGTCACACTCATCTCGACCAAAGAGCAGTCGAAAT
>NZ_JAIDEN010000183.1 GCF_029054785.1 Duncaniella sp. | reverse complement strand
TCCGAGCACCGGACGGTCCTGAACTAATACTACTTTTGCACCACGTCTGGCTGCCGTGAGTGCGCAGCAGACTCCTGTAAGTCCTCCACCGATAACAATGATGTCACCTGTGACCGTTACACTTTTTGTAGCGCGGGAAGATACAAATCCTTGACTGTTCATGTTCTTAGATTATATATTTTTTTATTTATTTTTTATAACGGATGACTAAGCCGACAGTCAGGACAATGAGGCCCATTATGATCGGGATGTATCGGGAACTTTCTGCCATGCAGCCGAGAGCGGCGATAAACAGACCTGCAACCGAAATGCTCAGGCCGAGCACTCGTCGGGTGTAGCGGTTGGCCGCGTCGCTTTGGGCCGCGGGAAGTGTATTGTCATTATGCTTCCGGGCTGCATAAGCGAGATATTTCGGATCGACATAATTTTTGCTTTTCAGATATATTTCAGCAAAGGCCAGGAGCGCTACCGGCACAAAGGCACCGAGTCCCATTTCTGCTCCGCGGCTCAGAGTCAGGCCCAGCAGCGGAGTCAGGAATTTGAAGGAGAGTGTGACGGCGAGGCTCAGCAGTGTCACGGTCAGGATGCTGCGTGCGTTCTGACGGCGGCTGAAAAGTGACCAGATGATCGGCAGATAGATCGGCACTCCGGTGAGTGCGGCCACACTGATGACTACGTTGACAATTCCTCCCATGCTTTTCACCAGCAGGGCGACAATGAGTGCGAGCAGGCCGAAGCCGAGGGTCGAAAGACGTGCGACCCGCATGAGTGTTTTATCGGAGGCCTTGGGGCTGATACGTTTGAATATATCGTTTGTGAATACTCCGGCAGAGATGTTGAGAGTAGCGTTCAGCGAGCTTGCGGTGGCGAAGATCATTCCGCCGAGCATCAGGCCGAGCAGCCCTTGAGGCATTGCGAGCTTACACATCAGCAGATAGGCGTTTTCATTGTCGAGTCCGCCAAGAGAGGGATCGTATATTCTGTACAGCATCGGCGGAAGCATCCACAGCAAGGCGCTGACAAGATAAAGGCCTCCGAAAAGCCAACCGACTTTCTTGCTGTCATTAGCGCTTTTGACAGATGTGTAGCGTTGCACGTAGGCCCAGTTGCCTCCCAGGAAAAAGGAGTTGTAGACACAGAAGGCCAGGAGGAACCACCATGAATATTCTCCGTGGACAGGTTCCATGAATCCCGCCGGAACTGAATCGATGAAGTTGCCGAGACCGCCTACCTTTTCAAAAGACAGAGGGACAACGATTATCACTGCTGAAAACAGGATGATGAATTGCAGGACGTCTGTCACGATGACTCCGCGAAGTCCTCCGATCGAGACATAGATCATGCTGAATACTCCGAGTCCTAAAATTGAATAGGTCAGAGGAATTCCGGCTGCGACTTCAACGATCTTTGCTACCGGATAGAGAAAACTGCCGGTGGTGAAGACCGAAACGACAAGAAATATGTAGGTATAGAATTTCTGGACATTGACTCCGAGGCGTTCACTGATATACTGGGCGGCAGTCAGGCTGTGGGTGCGTTGCCATCGTGGCGCGATCCATGTCCCGACAATAAAGCCTGCAAGAGCCATTGTCATCTGTATCATCACGGCGACAAAACCGTAGGAATAGGCGATAGATCCCCAGACAACGAATGTTCCGGCTGAGAAAAATCCCATGAACAGAGACAGGCCGCTCATCCCCCAGGGGACGTTGCCTCCTCCTGCAAAAAAGCTTTTCATGTCTTTTCCGGTTCTGGAAAAGGCGATGCCCGTCGCAAGGACACCGATTGAGAAAAGTAAGATCGTTATCAGATCAAGGTTGCTCATGTTTTGTTGGTTTAAGGTATTGCGTTATTTATAGGAGTGATAAAGAACAACAGTTAAATTTTCAGATGTGATGATGATCGTTATGTTGTTCCTGCAATGCAAATTTATAAATTATAAATATAAGATATTCATAAACTTACGATAAAATTTACGGGAACGTTTCCGGTGGGGATATGGAAACGTTTCCGAAATCTCGACCGGGATAATCCGACCGATTCAACGCTTTCGGCTCCAGCTTATGGGAGCATCAAAAGATGCGTTTGTAGCTTAAGAGGTTGTTAAAAAACAATAGTTAAAAACTTTCGCAGGCGACGGTATTGTTGTTTTTTTCTGTCAATAATTTCATGTCTGAGAATTTTTAAAGTTACCTTA
>NZ_JAIDEN010000182.1 GCF_029054785.1 Duncaniella sp. | reverse complement strand
TCTAAAAGATACACCACTCAGATTTTAACTCTTGTTTTTAAACCTCTAAAGGTTTTCTTAAAAAAACTCTTGATAAATTTTTTGATGGGAGCAAAAAGGTATAATCTCCGGATCCATTATGAGGATTCGGAGATTCCGAGTATGACTATTGTGTCTGTGATGAATGTTTGCCTGGCTCTATGAGCGTCCGACCGATGATTCCCTGATATTCAGTTTGGCCTCAAGACAGATTGTCTGAGGGGCAGAGGGACGTGTGGCTCTGATCTGTTTGAGCAGAAGTCTGGCTGCACACCGGCCCATCTCTTTCATCGGCTGGAGCACGGTGGTCAGCTGCGGCTCGACTATGGTTGCCATTGAGCCTTCGCTGAAGCCGACGATCGCAACATCTTCCGGGATCCGGACACCTGCGTTTTTGAGCACTTTCATGGCTCCGATGGCAATCGGATCGTTGAATGCAAAAATAGCGTCGGGCAAGTCGATGCCCTCATCAAGCAATGCCTGCATTGTCTCGATTCCGTCTTTGATGAAGATGCCTGCGTCGATCACTTTTGCCGAGGCTTCCAGCCCATGTTTTGTGAGAGCTTTGACATAGCCGTCGGCCCTCATGGCGCTGATCGGCATATTTACCGGTCCGCCGAGGTGCCAGATTTTTCGTCGACCGCTTTCTATCAGATGGTCGACTGCCATTTCTGCCATCAGTGAGTCGTCAATCCTCACTTTTGGAGCTTTCATTTTCGGGCAGCGGTTGAAAAATACCATCGGAGTGCCGCTGTCGATCACTTTTTTGTATTCCTCTTCGTTGCCACCCTCGTTGGTGATTGACATTATGATACCGTCGACCATATATTCCTGCAACACATTCAGGTTTTCAAGTTCCTGAGTGCGGGTCTCGTTGCTCTGAGTAATGACCAGATGATAGTTTTCTTCATAGAGAACTTCCTGGATTCCCATCACTACATTGGGGAAGAAACTGTTGACAAATTCCGGAATGATGATCCCGATTATGCCTGTATGTTTGTTCTGCAAGTTTTTTGCATTGAGATTTGGCCGGTAGTTCAGCTTTTTGGCCATTGCGAGGACTTTATCGCGAGTTTCCCGCTTTACGTCCCATGCGTCCGATAAAGCGCGCGATACAGTCGATGTCGAAATGCCTAATTCTCTGGCAATATCTTTGATTGTAACGTGGTTGTTCATGCGAAATTGAGTCTAAGGTACTGCAAATTTAGCACTTATTTTGGCAATTCGCATATATATCGTCCCGATAATGCTGTTATTGGCGCAAAATTTTCTGTCCGTTGACAATGTAGACTCCCGGTTGCGTGATTTCTGGAATTCTGATCCCGTCAAGACGGAAGATCCCTTCGGGTCTGTCTGACGGTTGGTCAGAATGGTTTGGCCGGATGGCGGATGTCTCAGGTCCGAAGGCTGTCTGGACTGTTTTTATGATGTTGCCGTTTTGCCTCACAGTTACCGTGATATCAACATTTTCTCCGTAGCCGAAACGGGCAAAACTCCACTCGTAGGGCCATGTCGATGCCGTCTGTTTTGCATCGTTGCATTTCACCTCGACTGTCAGGCCTGCGACTGATCCGCATTCGGCGAAGCCATACACGGAGTCCCAGCCGAAAGGCGAGCGGATGCGATAGAGATAGATTTTCCCGGCAGGGGTTTCGCTGTCGATGATGGAGAGTCCCTCGGCCAGGGCCGGGACATAGGGGCGGTTTTCCCAATTCATGTCGAGCGCGATTGTGATCAGACTGCGCTGAGGCACTTCGATGATAATTCCTGTTTCGCTGATCTCTGATCGGGATTCATGTCCGTCAGCGGCATAGACTGCGATGCTGCCGGATGAGATCTGTCTTTTCAGATCGTCGCTGAGTGAGACGGTGGTTTGGACCGTCTCATTGTTTTCGTTGCTCAGCATGATGAAAAGTTTCTCCGGATTGCGCGCCGAGAGAATGTTGACCGCCGGGCTGTCTGATCCGATTTTGCCATCGGGCATCCAGAGACGGCAGCGGTTTCCGTAGATGTTTCCTTCGGCTGCGCCATAGATCGAATTGCTGAACCAGACGAATCCTTCCTGTCTTCCTGATGGAAACTGAATGGCACCAGAACTGCGGGTAGTGATTTCCGTAACAAGGTAGTCCTGGAGTATGGCGAGATAGGCCGGGAGGTGATGGTAGTAGATCGAGCTTACGTCAGGACCTTTGTAGGGGAATGCTGCTGACTGTGTGATGTCGGTATAGCCGGTCGCATAATATCCGGGGTAGTTTTCCGAGCGTCCGATCACGGCGTTGCGGGCGAATGTCTCGTAGATTGGCCTGCCAGTCGCTTCGGTCAGTTCCAGAAGCCGTGGCGCCCATGAGCTCATGAAAACCGGATGGACGGTTTTGCCTGCCGAACGGATGAAGTAGGTGAGGGGTTGTTCGATGCCGAGTCCTACGGATGAGACTTTCCAGGCTTCTGCCTCGTGTTCAGGTGCATCGCCGGGAGTCCGGGGGAAGCCGAGACGGTATTGTTCCGCTCCTTTCCACCAGATTGTGGTCACTCCGTCGTAATTATTGCCGGGATGAACTGTCTGCTTACCCTGTGCTACTCTGGGCCATGTCTTGATTCCGGCAATAGTATGGGCCGCTCCTTCCGAGGCGGCATCAAGATAACGCTGGTCGCCGGTCAGGTCATAGAGATCCATAAATGGCTGCCAGTCGTCGCAGATCTGGCTGTTATAGAATGTTCCGGGTGCCGAGGGGGCTCCTCCGGCCTGATCTGACAGTTCTTTGATGTGGCTGTCGGCCAATGCGGTTGATCGGGAGAGCCATTTTTCATCGCCTGTGATTTTGTAGGCCGAGAGGGCCTGACGGAATGCCTGTACGGATGTGAAATATCCGTTGGCGGTCCGGAGCTGGCCGTCTGGAAGCGCGATGTCTTTCAGCCAGGGATTAATGTCGCCCATGACTGTATTGATCCCCTCATAGAGAGTGGTAGGAAATTGAGACGTCATCGGATCAAGGCTTTGAGGCTGGTTTCCGACAGTGCGGAAGTTTTTTCTCGAAAGGGTATATTCGATGGCGGGCAAGGCTCGTTGCTCATAGAAAGTCTCGTCATCGGTGAGCATTGAAGCGCCTACAAGAGCCATTGGGGCTGACTGCACGACTGTCGGTGTGACGGCGCCGTTTGCTTCGATGTCCCAGAAGCCTTTCATCGTTGCGTTCCATCCGCTGTGGTCTGGATTGTTGATCAAGGCAATCACATTCCTCAGTGTCTGTGAGAGAGAAACATTGTCCTGATGTCGGTAATCGCTTACCGAAAAGATGTTTTCGCTGATATATTCCAAGGTCTCGGACCATCCGGAGGCTTTTAAGCCGATAATGAATCCGGCGTCTATTTTTGAACCGGCTTTTGCCGCCGCATCTTTCATCCCGAACAGAGGAGAGAAGCCGACCGGCTGAATTTTGTTTGCGCTGTTGCGCAGAGTGAAGCCGACAGGGGAGTAGTCATACGATCCCCAGTCCTGGGAGAATGAATCGAGGTCGGCGCAGATGAAGTTTGTGACAGGGCCAAAAGAGGTCTGAGTCTCAGCGGCTGACAGGCATTGGGTCATCATTGAAGAGAAAAGCATCAGCGGTGTTGCCGGAAGATGCCGCTTCTGAAACATCGGAGGCATCAGGACATTGCTTGCATCTTCCTCGCTGATTTCTTTGGCCGAGTGGAGGGCAATGGAGTAGCATCCGTCTGCTGTCGGGCGGAATTCCATTCTGACGCGTATTTCCGGCCCCTGTTCCGGGACTGTCCACCAGGCGGTCAGTTCGCCTTTATCCCCACATTTGTATATGACTTTTATTGTGTTTGCAGAAGTCTTGCTGATTGCAGTGGCCTTGGCTTCGGTGAGGAGGCCGGAGTAATATGGGTTGGTGTTGTCGCCGTCAATTCTTACGGGATAGATCTGGCCGTTGAATTCAAATTGGCGTCGGGCCGTGCAGCTGTCCCATGCGGGATAGAACTGATTGTGGTTGACAGGAGAATTTTTTTCGTTGCTCAGGATTGCGATGCGGTTGTCTTCTTTCGAAGAGGCGAAGCGCCGCCATGATCCTGCGGCATAGAAATCTGTTTTGGATACGATCGATCCGTCGGTAAGTTTTACGAAGCTAAGCCGGATTTCATCATTGGATGCGGAGGCTACGGTTGAGTAGCCTGCTGCAATGTCGGCCGCTTCAGGAAGCAAGGGGGCTTCGGTGGTGGTATAGGGCATGCTGACCGGTGATTTTCTCCATTTTGCAATTTGAAGGTTGGTCAGAGTGTTGGGATCTGTTGAGGCATCTTGAGTCAGTAAGATGGCATCGCAGCGGCCATAATAGCCACCGCTGTCATGAAGACGCAGGAGTGTCTGTTTGCGGGCAAGATCAAGTGTGCCGACATTTTGCCAGCGGAATCCGTCGGATCCGTGGTTGCCGCACTCGGATAGCTCTATGCCGTCGACTGAAAGGGTGAATGTGCGCGGACGCGGGCTGTCAATATAGTCGCGAGAACGTATCCACACCTGATATTTGCCGCTTTCGTTGATGTTTATGACGGTCAGCGCATCGGCTGTCTTGTCGTTGTTATTGTCCTGATAGACCCGCAGCATGGCAGTCCCAAGACATTCTGATGACTTTTCAGTCACCCATTTGCCTTTGAACTGGAAGGCTTCCGCTTCGATGAGATAGGCTGATGAGGTCTGTGCGAGGCTGCCTGTCCAGTAGATCAGGCCGGAGATCAGCAGGGATAGTTTTTTGCGGGTCATGTATTGTTGTTTCTTTTTATTTATTTGGTGGAAAGATTGGAAAAAAGTCTTGCAGGTTTAACCCGCAAGACTTTTGTGAAACGAAAATCCCCCTTTTTATTTAACAATCTTCTTACCTTTTATTATATATATGCCCTTGGGCAAACCTTCAAGTGCGTTTTCTTCGCTCACGCCGCGTTTGACTGTCATTCCCTGGAGGTTGTAGACATTGACAGGTCCGTTTTTGGCGTCGGAGATATTGATTTCGATTCCGGTCGGCACATCACCTTTGCCGTTGATAAGCATAGGGAGAGTTTTAGCCGGATTTTCTAAAGTCGATGCGATATATGCTGAGAATGCAGGGAGTGTAGCTGAGCCATCGCTGAGAGTCCATTGTCCGTCAGAATAGTAATATGAATTTGCCGGTACAAAGTCTGTTCCCCAGTTTCCTACCATTGATACAGGAGAGCCTTCTTTGGTCCATGAGCCTGCGTTGCCTGATTGGATGTTGACATTTTTGAAAACAAGATAGTTGTCTTCGTTGATGTCTTCTTTCATTTTTACAAGATAGGGCTTGCGGGCCTGAGTGTTGGCTCCACTGACGGTTGCAAACGAGAGTTCTTCGTTATTGGTAAAATTATTCCAAAGAAGAAGGTCCTCGAATATGTCACGCCAGTTTTCTACAATGAAGGGGAGACAGATCGGATAATATTTATCGGCGCTGAATGTACGGCAGAGTTGAACATCAACATTTTCGGCAGCACCAAGAGCCTCAGTAGCATCCTCTGTAATGGCTATGAACTGAGATAATTTATAGAGATACATATCATTGAATCCGACTCGGTCGATTTTTTCATTTTCTGTCGAATTACGCTTCAATCCAAGTTTAATGTCCTGAGTGGCTGAGACTTTGAAGTCCATTGAATAATCGGCCAAAATCTGGTTGCCTTTGTTGATGGGAGTCGTTGCGTTCTGCTCTCCGGCCGCTAAGGTTACACAATTGGAGTTTACTGCAAATGCACGTATCGAAAGATAATATTTGCCTGGATTAAGGTTTACAGATTGATATACAATGAATTTATTGTGTGCTTCGGCGCTTTTGAATGCATCGGCTGCATAGGCGCGGACAAACACACCGTTGTTTTGATTGGATGTCGTGAGAAGGAACTTGGTTGTTGCAGTCGGATCAGTGTTGACGTTCGGTATTTCTGTCTTCCATGCGGTGTTGAGCTGTGTCGTTGTTGTTTTAGTGTCTGTTATGACATTATAGCGGAGCAGGAAAGACATGTCAAAGGCATAGCCCGGTTTGGGGCTTGCGTCCTGCATGTATTTTTCCATGGCGGCAGTGATTTCGGCCTCGGTCGATTCGGAATTGTCGACAACGGTCTGGAAGATCGCTTTTGCGCCTTCGGTGTCTTCGATGGAGTTTTGAAGAACTTCAGATGGAGTTGTCAGAACGATGAAATCATTTGCTTGAATTTCTGAGGCTGAAAAGGCCATCAGTGTCAGCGCAAGAGTAAAAAGTTTTTTCATGATTTATGCTTTTTGTTGATTGGATTCGAGGCTGTTTTTTTAATTCTGCGGTGTAAAGTTAGGCATAAAGAATATTGCTTTTTCAAATTCACGGCAAAAAATTAACGGGAACGTTTCCAAACAGTTGCGTCTGATTAAAGCTCTGGGGCAGTGGCAGGCAGAGGCATTTTAGATACTCGGACGCAGCTATAAACCGGTCTTTCTGAGCCTGCTGATTTCAGCCTGAAGTATGTGGAGAAACTTTGCTGCGTGTGCATCGTCCATCTGTGTGTGGTGAAATTGGAATGAGACTGTAAGCACCGATTTGAACCATCGTCGCCGATAGCTTCCCCATATCAGAAATGGATTGTTGAAAATTCCGCTATACATTCCGACAGCTCCGTCGATTTCGTATTCGGCTAAAGCTGATGTTCCGATTACCATCCGGTCGGTGATGTCGTGGTTGCGGCATGTTTCGGCTACGAGTCTGGTCAGATGCAGGTAGTCGGCGTTGAACTTTTCGATGTCTTCGGAATATGGAATGTCACATGAACTTATCTCGCCAAGGGCGTTTGCGACTATTGTATTGACAGCTAAAGAGTCGTAGACTATTAGTTTTCCGTCCACCGGAAGGATATGGAATTCTTTGACCTGCGAGGCGGCTTTGCCGATACACCAGCACATCAGCATGTTGAATTTTAGCTTTTTCCTTCGGCTGATCTTTAACAAAGGTGTGACGTCGAGCGTCTTGAAGAGTGTGACCATTGGCATCGGGGCTTTCATCCACATTTCAAAAGCATAGGCCCGTGAGGTCTCCGAGGGTGATATTTCGCGCATCATTTTTTTGATGCAAAGTTAGCTGCGATGATTCAGGCGAGATAGAAGAAAAGAGACATTATGCGGTATTATATAAAATAAGGGGGAGTGGTGAAAAGATCTGAATATGGTTGACAGGTTTGTAAAAATGATTTGGGCGTGTGGCTGCTGTGCGATTTGAACTCGCGGATAAAGTGAGATTGGTCAGCGTAGCCGCATGAGTAGGCAATGGTTGAAAAATCAGTTTCACCTTGCTGCATGTGCCACATGGTTTTCTGAAATAGCACCACAAGCGCATATTCTTTGGGATTCATTCCGACACAGTCTCTGAATATGCGTTCAAACTGTTTATTGCCGAGGCAGGCAGTGGACGATAGGGCAGAGACTGAAGTTTCAGGGCGGTGGAGCAGAGTGCTGATTGCAGGTGCGATTCTTCGGATATTCAATGTCGGATTTATTTTCTGTGTCAGCCATCTGTCTAAGATAGCGATACTTTCCGAGTCATTCTCGCAGTCGATGATTCGGGATGCCAGTTCATTTAGGTGCTTGTTGCCAAGATCGAAACCTCAGATTTCAGGCATGCATTTATGTTTTAGTAAAAGGTGGTAGCTTGAGTCGGTTATTTTAACTTCTGGCGATTGAGCATTATCTGGCTGAAATTTTCGCGACCCCAGTTGATGAGATCTTCAATGTGAGGAATAAGAGTGCGGCCAAAATCAGTGATGCTGTATTCCACTCTTGGAGGTACGTCTGCAAACAAGTCCCGCTTGATGATCCCGTCAGTCTGAAGCTGCCGGAGCACCTGAGATAATACTTTCTCCGATACAGACGGGATCGACCGGTAAAGTTCGTTGAACCTGACTGGTTGGCATTCGGAGATCTTCATCAGGACTACCAGTGACCATTTGTTGCCTATCCATTCGAGCATAGGGGCTGCTTTGCAATATCCGTAGTCTAACTTTTTTGCCATTTCAGAGAGTGTGGAAAGTGATTGACCATGAGCGAAACTGACTTTCGGGTAAGGGCCAAACCAAAGTGTAAGTTATTGTTTGACTACTGAAATACGTCTAACTTCGCAGTACAAAATTAACCAAAATCATTCAATTATGACCTATCCGCAACTGCATTTCACAGGCCAGGTATGGCGACCGCCTTATGAGGCCGGTTCCCAGCTTCTGCAAGTAACCTCAGGCTGTACATGGCACAGATGTAAATTTTGTAATCTCTATGAAGGAACACCGTTTCGGATGTCTCCGGTTGCAGAGATTGAGGAAGATCTCAACACCATCCGTCGGTGGCAGCCGCGTGCCCGGAGAGTTTATCTGACAGGAGCAAACCCATTTGCGCTTAGCTATGACAGACTCATGGATATTGCGTTGCTTCTGCGGAAATACCTGACACATTTAGGTTCCTTCGGTATGTTTGCGAGGGTAACGGATGTTGCGTCCAAAAGTGTAGAGCAACTTAAAAACCTTCGCCACATGAAACTCGACAATATCAATATCGGGATTGAAACAGCCCATGACCCGACACTGCGGCGAATGGACAAAGGCTATGAAGCAGCTGATATAATTGAACAGCTTTCAAAACTCGATGAGGCAGGGATCCGCTACAATGTTTTTTATCTCAACGGCCTGGGAGGGCAGGGGAGTGGAGTTGCAAGCGCGATCGCTACCGCCGATGTCCTCAATCAGCTCCATCCATATATAATAAATATTGTATCCCTCGTGATATTCCCTGAAACTAGGCTCTACAAAGAGCTGTTGGACGGCGGGTATGTTGAAGAACCGGAAATTGAAAGGCTCATGGAATTGCGGACACTGATCGACCGTCTGGAAATAAAAGTGAACATTCTTGGACACCATATCTCAAACACAGTTCCATTCACAGGAGCCTTGCCGGATGACAAAGCTGCTATCCTGCGGGAAATCGACAATGTGATATCTGAACATCCGGAAGCGGACCTCAAAAGCTATCGTAAACAGATATGGCATCTATGACCATGCAAAAAAATGCTGATTTCAATAAAAAATCAATGTAGCAGGGGTAATTATCGACTGATTGGGCGCTGTGTGGGTTTAATACGTTTATAAAAAGGGTGTTATAATCTGAGTACCGCTTGCATAAAGCAAAGGCCTAAAGTTTAAGAATACCTCAAAGAACATAAAAATTCACTTTTTAAGTAAAAAATATTCCAAAAAATTTGGATGATTCAAAAAAAGTCTCTACCTTTGCATCGCTTTTAAGGAAAAGCCCACTTAAAAACCTTAAGCGGAACGCCTCCTAAGCACTGATTCGCTAGCTCAGCTGGTAGAGCACAACACTTTTAATGTTGGGGTCCTGGGTTCGAGCCCCAGGCGGATCACCAAAGGGTCACAAATTCCACTTGGATTTGTGGCCCTTTTTCGTGTCCGTAAGCAACTGTCGCACAATCGTTAGCAATTTCACAATTCTCACTGTTAGAAGGATTTAGCACAAATTCAAGCTCCAGCCATTAGCCAAAGATAGCATTTGTTAGTTTCGATTTAGCACACTAACTTTGGTACAGATTTCGTGGATGTACCACAAAAATGTACCACAAAATGTACCGGATTTTCTCACATATCGGCAGCATGATGTCAGGCACCCTTCCGCACCCGGGAACGGAGGGAGTCAAGACCACGCAACTCTCTGATAATTCCTATTTTGTGCTAATTCCTCCCAAAAGATTTTCGGGAGGCAACAGCATGAGTTCGGGATACGTTTATGAGGTGCATGGTACACGTGTGGTACATTTTTCAGCGAATGTGGTACACGTTTTCAAGTGTACCACATCACGGAATCAGAACGATGTATCAAACTTAAAATCATAACGATATGGCTGGAATACCCCAAATCAAGATTATTTTTGACCGCCGCAAGAAGGCTTCGGCGGTTACGACGGGCACCGTGGAGGTGGAGGTGTCGTACAACCGCGAGCGTGTTCGCCTCTCAACCGGAGTGGCCGTGCTCAGGCAGCAGTGGCGCTCAAACCAGGTCGTGGACCATCCCATGGCCGAAAGCCTCAATGAGCAGATTCGCCGGGTGGCAGACGGCATAAGGGAAAAGATGTCTTCCATAGCCGCACACGGCGGAGAATACGATCTTTCTCTTCTAAAGAAGGTACGTAAGACCAGAGTGCAGTCATCGACCATAGATTTCCTTACATGGCTCGAAGAGCGTATCGACTTGCGTCCGGTGTCCGAGTCAACACGCCGTCAGCACAAGGTAATGCTCTCTTGCCTCAGGGAGTTCGGTGAAATCCGGAATTTCTGCGACCTGACGCCGAAGAACATCCGTCTGTGGGATGATTTCATCAGAAAGAGAGTAAAGACCCAGTCGTC
>NZ_JAIDEN010000181.1 GCF_029054785.1 Duncaniella sp. | reverse complement strand
CTCATCGACCAGCCAAAACCACCGCACATCCCCACCTCCAACGCTCGCTGCGTCAACCTAACCACCGCACATCCCCTCCAACGCTCGCTGCATCAACCAAGCCACACACCCTTCCATATCTCGCCGTACCAGCCAAGCCGCGTAGCGGCGGGCGATCCCAGGCCACTGCAAGAGCCCCCATCGGGGGTTCGCAGCTGTGGTGAAACATCAACCCCACACACATCCTCAGAGCGCCGTAGGTGCGAAACTTACCCCACAAAACATTCCGGCCAAAATAAAAAAAGAGCTGTCTTCCTCACGAGGACCGCTCTCTTTACAGAATCTAACGTAGTTAAAAGTAAATTCTAAAAACCTAACGTAAAACAAATCTTTTATTACCTAAATCATTTTCTTAAACGTGTATGTATAATCTCTCTATTGATATAATCTTCATTTCTTTCGGGGCCAAAACTTATCGGCCTTCAATAAGAATAACACAAAGATAGAGCGTTTTTCACCCGTAGTCAATAGCCCGGCGCGCAAATCTAAATCATTAAAACAACAACATAGACACTAAAACATTATTACCCAGCCGCATACACTTTGCAAGCCGGGCAATAAATCTAAATTCAATCTAAACAAAAAAACATCCCGCCAGGCAGCCAATGACCTACCCGATCGCGCCGATATTCAGAATATCGGAATCAAAAGTCTCACGCTCGACAGCCATATTGCGGAACTTGTTGCGATAGGTATAAATCGTGTTCGGCGACACCCCAAGCACACGGGCAACCTGAGCGGTATCGTCCAGCCCAAGGCGCGCGAAAGCCAGGACACGGAGTTCAGTTGTCAGTACATTCGGAGAGCTCAGAATGATCTGCTTCTCCGGAAGCAACAGGCGGTTGAGACCATCAACGAAACCGGGATAGATAGCATTGAAAGTCTCATCAAAAATATATTCGAACTTTGCGCGCTGTTCATACATCAGTTTGCCATCCTTCATGTATTTGAGAAGATCGTCAGTCTGACCTGCCGCGATCTTACGGCGACACATGCGGGTGAAATCATCAAGACAGCCCATATAGTCCGAACAGAGATTTATGAATTCAGAAATATAAACCTCCCTTGCATGGGTCGCGCAGGCCAGATCGCGCTTGACGCGCTCCATCTCCCTGACGCGGCGCTTCTTAAGATAATAGAAATTGGCAAGCAGAAGAATGGCAATCGAAAGCACTACTATCAGCGCCACCATTATGATCATACGCCGCTTTGACAGCGCACTCAAATCATGGCTGACCGGCATCATGGCATCCGAGACAAGCACGGTATTGGTCATGTCGCTCGCCTTGACAGCATTTTCAAGCGCCACAGACAGATATTTGTAGGCTTTCAGCAATTCGCCCTGCGCATAGAGCGCCCGTCCCAAGCGAGTGAGCGCCGAACCTTTCAGATCGCCACGGCGGATATCGGAAATAGCCGCCATAGCCAGGTAGCGGACCGACTCTTCATAGGAATCGAGGAAATAATACTGTCCGCCAAGCATGGTCATCGCCAAAGAAAAATTCGGATCCATAACATCGAGCTCAGTTGTCAGACTGTGGAGAGATGCAGCCGAAAGAGGTCGCTTGCCTTGAGTATAATATATGATCGACTCCACGATCTGGGCATCGGGCGATTCCGACGGAAGAAGTGTCAGCTGCTCCTGAGCCAGCCTCCGACCATCGCTGAGATATGATTTGGCAAGCGGACTATCACCCAGGATTTCGGCGATATGCAGATTTAGATCGCGCGCTATTTCAATGTAAAGCAGTTTGTTCTGAGGGAAAATCCCGATTTCTGCAATCTGTTCGAGGACATCAAGCGCATCAGGTGTCGCCCCGAATTTGCGCAGTTCCGAGACACTCAGAATCCTGAAACGCTGGGCCATGACTATGTCGCCGGCAGCACGAGCCACATCGTAGCCACGGTTAAACACGGCGATGGCCGAATCGCAGTTCAGGGTAGCTACCACAGACCCCAATTCCTGATAAAGATCCAAAGCCCGTTCCGGTTCATTGTCTATAAGGACCTTGATAGAGTCCGCTGTTTTTATTCTCTGACCGATATAGCTGTCGCGTCTGGCCAGCTCAAGGTCAAGCAGGTCGATAAGCTCCCTGTTGGACGAAGGAAGCGGCTCGGATCCGACAGCACAAGCAAATGGTGCTAACAGAAAAATCAGATAACAGAAAAATGCTATTCTCATCAATTCAATGATCAGGAAATGTGCTACAATTTTAAACAGACAAAATGAAACATCTAATCAGCCAAGGCGAAAGCCAATTAGTGTGGATAGTTATTGGGTTGTAGTAATAGGTTGTATAGAAGAGAGGTAAGTTAGGAAAGAGATTAGACTATTGATTTATTTCCGACAAAGATAGTATTAAATTATTTGAGTTACAAATCAAAACGGCAAAAAAATTAATCAAAAAAAATTGTCTCTGCCGATTTATTCAGTATCGGCAGAGACAGTAAGGTAACGTTCTTTATATTACGCGATTGCGCAAAACGCCATTCTAAGAGGTTGTTTAACAACAAGAGTTAAAATCTGAGTGGTGTATCTTTTAGATAAATTGTTGTAAATGAGAAAGGAGCA
>NZ_JAIDEN010000180.1 GCF_029054785.1 Duncaniella sp. | reverse complement strand
AGCATAGCGAGCTATGTGACTGAAATGAAGAGCCATAGGCGCCCAAAACTTTCGCAGGCGACGGTATTATCTTTTTTTCTTTTAATAATTTCATGTTTGAGACTTTTTAAAGTTACCTTAGCCTTGGTGTCTCTTTTGCTAAATTGTTGAAATTCGTCAGTCGCATAGCTCGCTATGCTCCTTTCTCATTTACAGCAATTTATCTAAAAGATACACCACTCAGATTTTAACTCTTGTTTTTAAACAACCTCTTAAAATGATCTTGGATGGTGTTCGGAACCGGTCATTAAACGCCATCTTATTCGGAGGCCTCCGTCTAATATACCCGCCTACACCCCGAAAGTCAAATTTTCAGGTGAAAAAATTTTCCGGTCACAGACCTGAAAAGAATGAAATTAAAATGTAAGATAGTTGACAGTCAGATCCCAATGATGGTTAATGGCTATTGGAATTTATGTTGAAAAACATGCCCGATAATAGCCCCGCCAATAACATTTTTTGTATATTTGTCAAATTATGAGTGGCTTTTTATAGCTAAAATTCTGTATTAGCACTTTAGAAATGAATTAATATGCAAAAATGTATTTTAACTCAGGAAAAATTAAAAGATATTAGTCAAAATATATATCTAATAGAAGAAGATTACTTATATGATGAAGATGACAATGCAAGAGAAAAATTTGTCTCAAATATATATAATTATATAGAATCCTATATTGCTGATATAAAAAACAATGATCTTGAAATCACAGATAAAAATATTGACCAAATTACTAACGCTATAATGAATGGACTTCAAATTGTTGAAGATGATGATATTATAAACTTTGATAATTTTAAATCTAAACTTATAGCTGCTAATCAGGGACTCGTTAGGAATGAAGCAAACGATTCAATAAGTACTGAAAATGTGTTAAAAGAGATCGGAAATTTAAAAAACGAATCAATAATGAACAGACAAGTTTTCATATTAGAGGAAACCATCGGAAAGCTTCGGCAATTAGAACGGTATGAAGAAGATGTTGATTTTTCAGCAATACGAATATCTGCTATCCCGACATATATCAGGAATTGGGATCATTATGGCTCTCACACAATTTATCGGTTAGATATTTTCCAAAATGGAGAAAAGAAGCCCATTGAGATTAATAATTGGCTTTTTGATTCATCAATTATATATGAGGATCATTATACTAAAAATACGAATTCTTCAAGAATGACTATTACGATTAATGGTCAGACTTCGGAAGGTAAGATATTTGAGTTAAAATTGGGAATAACAGGGTCAGAGATATTGGCTTATGTAATATATGCAATGGTGATGTTGTCCTCAATGGAGTCCTATGATACGACCGCTGAATATTGGGAGATTATGTGTGGATATAAAGCGATGCCGCTTGAAAAGAGAATAGCAATTGCTAAAGATATTAATTTTAAGAGTAAAACCATAATATCGAAATATCCCTTTATGAAAAAATTCTTTCAAGAAGGCTTGACATGTCTGGTAACAATAATCAAGAATGAATTTGTAGGGCAGATAGATTCGTTAGCGAATGTGTAATTTTAAGGTCTTTGTCGCCATTGTCGGCATTATGATTCTGGCAATTGGCGTTTGCTATGCGTTGGTGAGCGCCAATGCCAAGGGTCGGCTATATGATGCGGTGGACGATGTGCCTTATTGCAGATATGGTCTGTTGCTTGGAACATCGCCTTTTGAGCATAACTACTATTTTGATACGCGGATTGACGCGGCAGTAGAACTATTTAAAAGCAAGAAAATAGATCGGATTATTGCAAGCGGTGGTGATTATGCCGATGGCTGCAATGAATTGACTGCCATGCGTGATTCTTTAGCCATGAAAGGAGTGCCTGCCGATTCAATCGTTTTGGACTATCAGGGAACGCGAACCGTCAACTCGATTGTCAGGGCGAAAGAGCTGACTGACAGTGTGACACTCATATCTCAGAGATACCATAACGAACGTGCGCTATATCTTGCAGACCGTCACGGACTCTGTGCAAGGGCTTACGATGCCGAAACTCCGAAGTTGATCGGTAAGAAAATCAAAAATATTTCAAGAGAATTTCTCGCAAGAGTGAAAATGATGATTGTTGACAGATGACGATATTAAAGATGAAAAAATTATTGTTAGGCTTATTGCTGCTTACGGCCTGTCGGAATGACAAAGAGACAAATGTCGGAGTAAATGTCGGAGTGCCTGAATTTTTTGGCGAGGGGAGCGCTGTTGTCAATCTGACAAACCATCCCAACGGCTACGACATTTCAATTTTGAAAACAAAGGACCTGTGTCTGTGGCATTTTGAGCGTGGTGACTCAATCAACCGCTATTTAGCTTTGCATGGACTTCCCTCAAATATAGAGCTGACGAGCGACTCATGCGCGATGGAGATCGACCTGCCGACTAAACAGGAACTGACAGGCCGCTACGGCGACTTTTTCTTTATGGATGTCAATTTTGACGGCGAGCCTGATTTCATTGTGCCATATATAGGTTATAACAGCACTCGATTCGCATGTTTTGATTTGGTCAACGGCAACAACAATGAACCCTGCATCGGTTTCCTGTCGCCTATGGATAAGGAACCGTTTACATATTTTATTTTTGGAGACAGAGGTGAGACGGAATTTGATTATGAAAACAAGACAATACGCATTCATTATCAATCCGGAGGCAGCTCCATAGTCGAAATGTGGATATCGTTCGTTGGATCGTCGCCTCATCAATCATTAGCGGTGACGAAGCGGGTTGAGACAGAGTACTGCGCTAACATGCAGGAGACACACATAACCACATACGAATTACAAGGCGACTCCTTAAAACAAGTATCATTTGAAATCGAAAAGTGGGATTAAGGCCGGGATTATTATTTGAAAAAATTCCCCGGCTTTCGGTTTACTTTTCGGAGAAAAGCGGTATCTTTATGAAGTAAAATAAAAACGCCTGCCATGACACCTGCGAATCGCAACTTGCCAATTATAAGATGTCCTCATTGTGGAATGATTGATGAATTCCGCAAGGAAATTGTTACCGTGACCGGAGAAAATGGACCGTCCCAAAAGGAACTCGTCGAGCTTTTCACGTGGGAATGCCAGCAGTGCCATCAGAAGTATTTGCTGAAATATAGATTTGAATACTATGACGGAACGCAAATTATGCCCAAATGGCGATCACTCGAAACTGATATAATCAACCCGGATGATTATGGATTGCAAGGAATCGTCGATTGTGAATATGAAACTGTTTATCCGGAGGATGTGAATTGCAAGTGTGACCGTTGCGGCAAGGAGGTGAAACTTATAGAGGCTAATTACAAGGATTATTGCAACAGCAACTTCCAGGCGCTGATATCAAAGATTGGAGCCATCGCACACTTTGAAATTATCTGCGCCAAGTGTCTGAGAGATATGTTTATGTCGCGTATGTTCAAGGATGACACGGATATAAAAACGGATAAGGCCAAATGGCAGAATTATTATTCATGGAATAAGTTATGGGGGCGTGAAAGGAGTGCATTTCCATGCTTTTTCTTTAAAGCCGGAGATTCCGGGAAACAACATTTGCAAGTGACCACCGGTGCCGACATTTACAACAATGTTTCCGACCTGATAGATTTTTGGGAACGATACGGACAATCATATCTCGATGGCTCTTGTGACTCAATCGACAATGAATCGGAAGCCTATATCAGGTCAGTAGAAAATCTGACCGGTATAAAGTTGGTGAAATCATCACGTTAATCTCTAAAACTCTTAAAACAAGTATCATTCAGAAAGTATATGGCGCGACAGGAGGAAATATATGACAGGATGATGGGCTGTCTTTACGGACAGGCCGTCGGCGATGCGCTGGGGCTTGGCACGGAATTTATGAGTAAGGAAGAAGTCGCTAAGTATTATCCTGAAGGTCTGAGATATTACGGACAAATAATTCAGGATGCTCACAGACGAAGATGGGCTAAAGGAGCATGGACGGATGACACAGAGATGATGCTGTGTCTTCTTGATGCTTTTAGCCCGAATGGCTTTGATTATCGTAAGGCTGCCGTAAATTTTAAAAATTGGTATAATGGAGTGCCTTTGGGCATAGGGCGGCATATGGTTAAGGTCCTTATGTGCGGTGATTATACCGATGCGCCTTTTGAAGTCTCAAAAATTGTTTGGGAGTCTACGAGGTGCAATAGTGCTGCAAACGGGGCTTTGATGCGGACGTCGCCTATTGGTCTGTGGAATCGGTATAATCAGGACTGGGTTGATGAGGCTTGTCGCCTGACTCATTACGATCCTCGCTGTGTGATTTCATGTCGTATTGCTTCGTGGCTGATTAATTGTGCGGTATGGACCGATAGGATGCTTTCAAAAGACGATGTTTTAGTCATGACAACAGACGCGGAACTGAAAGATTGGATTAATATGGCATATTCTTTTACGGATATTGCAGAATTAAAACTTTCCGAACAGCCTGGTATCGGTTACACATTCCGAACTCTTGCAGCGGGTCTGTGGTGCTATTGGCACTCGCGGTCGTTTGAAGACGGATTGCTTGCCGTGGTCAATGAGGGAGGCGATGCCGACACCAATGCGGCGGTCGCCTGTGCGATACTCGGCGCGAAATTCGGCTACCACAGCATCCCGCCTTACTACATCGAGAACCTCTACGCTGAAAAAGAATACCGCGCCAAATGCGAGACGTTCGTCCGTTTGGCGATGGGAGAAGGACTGTGATATTAGATCGACTTCGTTTCGAGGGATGCCGCCATGTGTTGTTAGGTCTATCTGATAGCAGTCGTAATGAGTGTCTGATTGGTGCTGAATTTATTTTATTGTAAAACTTTGGTGAAGAATTGGAAATTTGTTTAACTTTGTCAGTTGAATAAAAAACAACCGTTACAGTTAAGTATGGCCGGTGGCAGATTCGCCGTTTGTGTGGTGACGTTCGCCGGTTTAACCAATCAATAAACCTTTTAAATGAAAGTATTAAAATTTGGCGGGACATCCGTAGGTTCCGCAAGCAGTATCCTGAATCTCAAGGATATTGTTGAGTCTCAGGATTTCCCTGTGGTAGTGGTGGTCAGCGCTCTCGGCGGTGTCACAGACATGCTGATAAAGACGGCCCGAATGGCGTCTGAGGGCAATGAGGCCTACCAGGATATGTTTCAGACCATAGTACGTCGTCATCACGAGATGATCGCCGAGGTGATCAGTGACGGACAAGAGGATTTGATTCTGGAAACTAATTCGCTTTTGGCGGAGCTTTCCTCGATATATCAGGGAGTCTTCCTGATTCGTGATCTCAGCCCTAAAACACAGGCTACTATCGTCAGCTATGGAGAACGGCTCAGCAGCCGTATCGTGGCCCGTCTGATCTCAGGCGCGGTCCTGCATGATTCCCGAAGTTTCATCAAGACAGAGCGCAAGCATGGCCGTTCGCTGCTTGACAGTGAGCTGACCCGCCGTCTTGTGGTCGAGGAATTCAGCCCTGAAGTGCTTAAGGCCGGAATCCATATTGTTCCGGGCTTCATCAGCTCTGACCGCGATTCAGGTGAAGTGACCAATCTCGGCCGTGGCGGCAGTGACTACACGGCTTCGATCATTGCGGCAGCTCTTGAAGCCGAGGCGCTGGAGATATGGACAGATGTCGACGGTTTCATGACGGCTGATCCGCGTGTAATCCCGACGGCCTACACCATCAACGCACTCAGCTATGTGGAGGCGATGGAGCTTTGCAACTTCGGTGCAAAAGTGATCTATCCCCCTACGATCTATCCGGTCTGTGTGAAAAACATTCCGATATATGTAAAAAATACGTTCAACCCGCAGTCGGCAGGAACCGTCATCCGCAGTGAGATTGAAGATGACCGCAAGCCGATCAAAGGCATTTCAAGCATAAGCGGCACCTCGCTCATCACCGTCACCGGTCTTTCGATGGTCGGTGTCATCGGTGTCAACCGCCGAATCTTCACGGCTTTGGCCGAAAACGGTATTTCGGTCTTCATGGTGAGCCAGGCTTCGTCGGAAAACTCGACATCTATCGGTGTGCGCGACGAGGATGCCCCCGCAGCCATCGAAGTCCTCGACAACGAGTTTGCCAAGGAGATCGAGGAGGGAGCGATGTTCCCGATGCATGCCGAAAGCGGACTGGCAACCGTGGCCATCGTCGGCGAGAACATGAAGCACACCCCCGGCATCGCCGGCAAGCTGTTCGGCACATTGGGCCGCAGCGGTATCAGCGTCATAGCCTGTGCGCAGGGAGCAAGTGAGACCAATATCTCTTTTGTGGTCCACGGTGACTATCTCCGCAAATCGCTCAACGTCATCCACGACTCCTTCTTCCTGAGCGAGTTCAAGGAACTGAACCTCTTCATCTGCGGTGTCGGCACGGTCGGCGGAATGCTGATCGAACAGATCCGCAGCCAGCAGGAGAAGCTGATGCAGACACACAGGCTGAAGCTCAATGTCGTCGGCATCGCTTCCAGCCACAAGGCGATTTTCAACCGTGCGGGAATTGATCTGGTGACATATCGCGAGCAGCTTGAAGCAAGTCCGGAGAGCTCGCCGGAGCATCTTCGCGACGGAATTGTCGGCATGAACATCTTCAACAGCGTGTTCGTCGACTGCACCGCCAGCAAGGAGGTTGCCTCGCTCTATCAGACTTTCCTCGACAATAACATATCGGTGGTGGCCGCCAACAAAGTGGCAGCATCAAGCAGTTATGACACTTACCGCAGCCTGAAGTCAACAGCCTTGCAGCGCGGAGTGAAATATCTTTTCGAGACAAACGTAGGAGCCGGTCTGCCCATCATCGGGACGATCAACGACCTTGTTTCCTCAGGTGACAGGATCCTTAAAATCGAAGCCGTCCTCAGCGGAACGCTCAACTTCATATTCAACGCAATATCCGAGACCGTGCCCTTCTCCGAGACCGTGCGTCTTGCCAAAGAGCTTGGTTACAGCGAACCGGATCCGCGTATCGACCTCAGCGGTCAGGATGTGGTGCGCAAACTGGTCATCCTCACCCGTGAGGCCGGCTACAAGGCCGAGCAGGAGGAGGTTGAGAAAAATCTTTTCGTCCCGGACGAAATGTTTGCAGGCTCGCTCGACGATTTCTGGAAAAAACTTCCGGAACTCGATGCCGATTTCGAAACCCGCCGTCAGGCCCTCGCTTCCGAAGGCAAACGCTGGCGCTTTGTGGCGAAGATGGAGAACGGCAAGATGAGCGTAGGCCTCCAGGCCGTCGACAGCCGTCATCCCTTCTATGGACTTGAAGGCTCAAACAACATCGTATTGCTGACAACAGAGCGCTATCATGAATATCCGATGCTCATCCAGGGCTATGGCGCCGGTGCCGGAGTGACAGCCGCCGGAGTTTTCGCCAATATCATGTCGACAGCCAACAACTGATTTCCACCATGAAACACCTGATAATCCTTGGTGATGGAATGTCTGACCATTCCATCGCCCGGCTTGGTGGAAAAACACCTCTCCAGTATGCCTCGACTCCCAATCTCGATCTTCTTGCCCGTGAAGGCCGCTGCGGCCTGCTTGAGACGATCCCTGACGGATTCGCTCCGGGCAGCGAGGTTGCCAATGCCGCTATTCTCGGCTACGACCTGAACGAAGTCTACGAAGGTCGCGGACCTCTGGAAGCCGCAAGCATAGGCTATGAGATGGAGCCGGGAGACATGGCCATGAGATGCAACATCATATCTCTCGGACGGGAGGGTGAGATTGTCGCTCATCACGGCGGACATCTTACAACTGAAGAAGGCGCCGAGCTTATACGCTATCTTGACTCTCATTTAGGCAATGAACGAGTGCGTTTCATTCCCGGCATACAATACAGGCATCTGCTTATAATAAAAGGAGGTGACAAGCACATCGCCTGTGCGCCTCCTCACGACCATCCCGGCGAACTCTGGCGCGGGCTTATGGTGAAAGCCGATGCCGACAAGCAGCAGGGCGCAGACGGCACCAATTGCCGGATGACTCCGGCTGAGACCGCAGCGCTGCTCAATGATCTGATACTCCGCTCCCAGGAACTTCTGGCCGACCATCCGATCAATCGTCGCCATCGGGAAGAAGGGCGCCCGGAGGCCAATTCGATTTGGCCCTGGAGTCCCGGCTACCGGCCTGATATGCTGACCCTCCAGGAGATGTATCCTCAGGTCAAAAGCGGATCTGTCATCACAGCTGTCGATCTGATCCGCGGCATCGGACACTATGCCGGACTGAGAAGCATTGAAGTCGAAGGCGCAACCGGACTCGCCGACACCAACTACGAAGGAAAGACCGCCGCCGCACTTGAGGCACTGCGCAATGAAGATTTTGTGTTTCTTCATCTCGAAGCCACAGACGAGGCCGGTCATGACGGAGATATAGATCTCAAGGTAAAAGCCATCGAATATCTTGACAGCCGGGTTGTCGGCCCCATCATGCGCGAGCTTGCCACTTGGGATGAGCCCGTCTGCGTGGCCCTTCTGCCCGACCACGCCACTCCGGTCGAAAAGCGTATCCACATGGCCGAGGCGGTGCCTTTCGTGATCCATGCGCCCGGTGTCGCCCCGGATGCCGTTGAAGTCTACGACGAAGAAAGTTGTCGCGCCGGCTCTTACGGGACCTTACGTCTCGGCGAGTTCATGGAGCGTTTCATGAGCCACGACAACGAATAACAACATACAGATGTCTAATTACAATAGGCTTACGTAAGCCCCTGAATTGCAAATGAAATATTACAGTACAAACCGAAATACCCCCGAAGTGGATCTGGAAGAAGCCGTTGTCAAGGGCCTTGCCGCAGACCGTGGTCTCTTCATGCCTGAGACCATCAGGCCTCTTCCCGCAGAATTTTTTGAAACGATTGACTCTCTCTCCTTCCACGAGATCGCCTGCCGTGTCGCCGAAGCGTTTTTCGGTGATGACATAGCCAAAGAGGATCTTGACAGGATTGTCTGTGAGACCCTGTCTTTTGACTGCCCCGTTGCCGAAGTAGAGAGCGACATATACAGTCTTGAACTCTTCCACGGGCCTACTTTGGCCTTCAAGGATGTCGGTGCGAGATTCATGGCCCGCCTGCTTCAGCACTTCATCCGCAAGCGTGGCGCAGGGCGTGAGGTCAACGTCCTTGTGGCAACCAGCGGCGACACCGGATCGGCTGTGGCCAACGGATTTCTCGGTGTTGAAGGCATCCATGTCTACGTGCTTTATCCCAAAGGAAAGGTTAGCCCCATCCAGGAATGTCAGTTCACCACTCTGGGCCGAAACATCACGGCGGTAGAGATCGACGGTGTGTTTGACGACTGCCAGCGCCTTGTCAAAAGCGCGTTCATGGACAGCGAGCTTTGTGAGAAAATGACCCTCACATCGGCCAATTCGATCAATGTCGCCCGCTTCCTGGCCCAGGCGTTCTACTATTTCAACGCTTACGCCCGTCTGAAAGCCCTGGGCAAGGCCTCGGAACTTGTGGTCTGTGTGCCGAGCGGCAACTTCGGCAACATCACCGCCGGACTTTTCGCCCACCGCATGGGGCTCCCCGTCAAGCGCTTCATCGCAGCCAACAACGCCAACGATATTTTCTACAATTATCTCCTGACAGGAGTCTATTCGCCAAAAGCGAGTGTGCAGACAATCGCCAACGCAATGGACGTAGGCGATCCGAGCAACTTCGCCCGCATCATAGACCTCTACGGCAATTCGCATGACGAAATCTCCTCGCTGATCAGCGGATTCACCTTTGCCGACGATCAGATCCGCCGCACGATGCACGACTGCTACGTCTCGACCGGCTATCTGCTCGATCCTCACGGCGCCTGTGGATATCAGGCACTCAAGGAAGGCCTGCGTCCGGGCGAGACCGGAGTGTTCCTCGAAACAGCCCATCCGGCAAAGTTCAAGGAAACAGTCGAGGATGCCGTCAAGGCTCCGGTGGAGATTCCCGACCGCCTGGCCGCCTTCATGGAAGGCGAGAAGCAGTCAGTCGCCATGAGCGCCGACTTTGCAAGCTTCAAGAGCTTTCTGATGCAACAATGAAGAAAACGGGTGTCGCGTTAAGTAACTCTGAGAAAAGGATCTTCCAGAGGAGCGACATTTCACATTATATCGTTTAACTCTTGACTCTTGACTCTTGACGAGTTATTTATAATCGGCCTCGGTTAAATTGCACCCCAAAAGTTTTGAATCGAACTCTTGGGGTGCGGTTTACTTATATAACGTCATTTCTGGTTCGGCTTTTTCGGAGGATAGATTGTCAGATAGACTATCAGCCCGATAAATGTGAAACACAGGAATACGAATGTCCAGCCCCATTTGTATGGTGTTGGCAATTGCTCGTTTTTCCAGCAAAGACAGAGGCCGGTTACCGTTGCTGCTATGCAAACTACGGCAATGATGATTTCAAGGATGATGATGAATGTCATAAAATAAATTTTTACATATTACGAACGAGAACTTTCCCCAAACCAACTTCTATTACAAAATAATAGTTTTCAACTTTGTCAATTTGTTCAACAAATTTTCCCATAATATTTAAATGTATTGTTTTTGCGACATGGACATATAAAGTCGGAGACCCGCTTACAAATTCATATGTTCCATTTATTTTATATGTGTCAGATGTATATGGAATTTCGAAGCCTGAAATATTTACTCTAAAATCATCGCGTGTCAAATCTTTGAGTGATCCACTATACCTACAAGAAACATCAACCATGCGATATTTAAATTGAAAAAAATGTTCTCCACTACCCATTTGCGCCTCATATAAAGGTATTGATTTAAAATCGACTCTTGAGTAATGAATTGTTGATATAATATTTCGTTCTTTCCACTGAGATAGAAATTCCATAGCTTCGGCATATGAATCAAAAGTATAATCGCAATGAATTTGAGCAGAATCAACGACATCGATTATTTGAAAACCATAATGCGTATATTCTTCAATAAGAGATGATAAAGTCATTTCCGTGGACGGATACATGCCTTCTTCGGGATTATTATCGCAAGCGCAGAAAAGTAAGCAGATAATAAAAGGATAAGAAAGTGTAAGTTTCATAAATAAAATTGATGTTAAGTTTGTAAATATAAATTAAAACAAAGTTTTGTTAACTTTTGTTCGGGTATGAAATGAATCCATGACATCTTTTGACAAGCGAAAAATATGATCAATGAATAATTCAATGAGAAGTATGTTTGGTAGATATGCTATAAAATCTTAAATTTGCAGTTGATAGGAAAATAGAAATAAACAAAAATAATATAAGGTCAATAATTATGGCAACCTGGTACGTTTATCAGAACAATGTTCAGACCGGACCTGTCAATGAAGAACAGCTACCGGCTATGGGGCTTACGCGTGACACTCTGGTCTGGCGCGAGGGAATGGACCAATGGCTTGCGGCAGGACAGTTGCCTGAACTGGCATTTCTGTTTGAAGCCCCGTCCTACGGAGGCTCAGCCGCTTCCACTCCACCACCCGCACCCGGTCCGGAACCACAGGCAGGCGCCGGCCCGCAGTTTCAGAATGCTCCGTATGGAGCTTGTCCTCCTCCTGGAGCCTATCTTCCGCAGTCAGGCAAGGACAAGGTAACGGCAGGAATCCTTGCAATTCTTCTCGGAGTTTTTGGCGCGCAGTACTTCTACCTCGGCAAGACCGGCGCGGCGTTCATCACGATCCTGCTTTCGTTTGTCACCTGCGGCCTTTGGAATCTGCTGACTTTCGCCCAGGGAATCGTGATGCTGACAATGTCACAGGAACAGTTTGACCAGAAGTACGTCTATACAAACAGTTCTTTCCCTCTGTTTTGAAAACGTTTTCGCAGAATATTGTTTTTAAACATAATTTTGCTGAAAATACTGATATAGCGATGGAAACAGCGTCCGAAAGGGCGCTGTTTCTGTTTAAATTTCTTTCTATTTTCTTTGCTTTTAGGAAGTTTCCGATTAACTTTGCACGGCGATTGTTAACCATACAGGTTACATTCAGAAACCTGAACAGTATATTTAATACCATAATCATGGCAGAAAAGAAAGAAAAATTGTTTGAACAGTTTCCTCCCGTGACCACAGCCGAGTGGAAAGCAAAGGTGGAAGCTGACCTTAAGGGCGCACCGTTTGACAAGAAACTGGTGTGGCGCACCAACGAAGGCTTCAACGTCCAGCCGATGTATCGTTTGGAGGACATCGAGGATCTGAAGACAACCAACTCGCTTCCGGGCGAATTTCCTTATGTGCGCGGGACACGCACAGACAATGACTGGCTCACCCGTCAGGAAATCATCGCCGAGACTCCGGCCGAAGCCAACGAAAAGGCTCTCGACGTGCTGACAAAGGGCGTCACCTCTCTTGGTTTCCACGTTGACGAACCTACCGCCGAGACTCTTGAAGCGCTCCTCAAAGGCATTGACCTGAGCAAGGTTGAAGTCAACTTCACCTGCTGTGTCAAGAAGGCTCTTCCTCTGGCAAAAGCTCTGGTGGACTATGTCAAGGCCAACGGATGTGCCGACTCTTTCAAAGGCTCTATTGATTTCAATCCTTTCCGCAAACCTCTGCGCAAGGGCGTGGCATTCGAGGCTGCTACTCTTGCCGCTATGGCATCCGAACTGCTTGACGCAGTCAAGGAAGTTGCCGGACTGCGTGTGCTCTCAGTCAACAGCGACATGCTCAGCAACGCAGGAGCCTATATTTTCCAGGAACTCGGCTATGCACTCTCTTGGGGCGCACAGTGGCTGACTCTCCTGACCGAAGCAGGCCGCAGCGCCGACGAAGTGGCCGCACGCATCAAGTTCAACATGGGCATCTCGTCCAACTTCTTCATGGAACTTGCAAAATTCCGTGCCGCCCGTATGCTCTGGGCTCAGATCGTCAAGCAGTACGGCGCATCTGACGAAGCCGCCAAGATGATGGCCCACGCATCGACTTCACGCTTCAACCAGACCCTTTACGACGCACATGTCAACCTCCTCCGCAGCCAGACAGAAGCAATGTCAGCCGCTCTTGCAGGTGTTGACTCGATCACTTCGCTTCCCTTCGATCTTCCCTATAAGACTCCCGACGAATTCTCTGAACGCATCGCCCGCAACCAGCAGTTCCTTCTGAAGGAAGAAAGTCACCTTGACAAGGTCATCGACCCTGCCGGCGGCAGCTACTATGTGGAGACACTCACCGTCTCGATCGCCAAAGAATCCTGGAAGCTCTTCCTCGAAGTTGAGGACAAGGGCGGATTCCTCGCATGCTGCAATGACGACGACGTGCAGAAGACAATCCGTGAAAGCGCTGAAAAACGCCACACCGACGTCGCCCGCCGCAAGGAAATTCTTCTCGGAACCAACCAGTATCCCAATATCAACGAGATGGCAGCCGACAAGATCGTGGATCTCAAAGGCTCGTTCTCATGTGCCTGCGGAGGCAAAAGCGAGGCCTGCGAAGCTCCCGCCGGTCTTCCGACCAAACGTGCGGCCAGCGATTTCGAAGCCCTGCGTCTTGCCACAGAAGCCGCTTCAAACCGTCCGAAGGTGTTCATGCTGACCATCGGCAACCTCGCAATGCGTCTTGCCCGTGCCCAGTTCTCGACCAACTTCTTCGGTTGCGCCGGCTACGAGATCATCGACAATCTCGGATTCGAAACTGTTGAACAGGGCGTTGATGCAGCTCTTGAAAAGGGCGCCGACATCGTGGTCCTCTGCTCAAGCGACGACGAATATGCCGAACTCGCACCCGCGGCCTTCAAATATCTCGACGGTCGTGCAGAATTCGTGGTTGCCGGCGCACCTGCCTGCACCGACGAACTCAAGGCCATCGGCATCAACGACTTCGTTCATGTCCGTTGCAACGTGCTCGAAACCCTTCGCGCATTCAACGACAAACTCCTCAAGAAGTAAAACGTCAACCCCCATTAACATTCAGACATGAAACCCAATTTCAAAGAAATAGACATCGTTAACGACGCTTTCGGCGACCTCCGCGTCCCCGAAACTCAGGGGGAAGACTGGATCACCCCGGAACTGATCCCTGTCAAACCCATCTATACAAAGCAGGACCTCGAAGGCCTCGAACACCTCAACTACGTGTCGGGTATTCCTCCCTTCCTGCGTGGCCCGTACAGCGCCATGTATCCCCTGCGCCCCTGGACCATCCGCCAGTATGCAGGCTTCTCGACAGCAGCCGAATCCAATGCTTTCTACCGCCGCAATCTCGCATCGGGTCAGAAAGGTCTGTCGGTCGCTTTCGACCTTGCAACACACCGCGGCTATGACGCAGACCACGAACGCGTAGTCGGCGACGTCGGCAAAGCAGGCGTTTCGATCTGCTCGCTTGAAGACATGAAAGTTCTTTTCGAGGGAATTCCCTTGAACAAGATGTCAGTCTCCATGACAATGAACGGTGCCGTGCTCCCAGTGCTTGCATTCTACATCAACGCAGGTCTTGAACAGGGCGCCAAACTCGAAGAGATGGCCGGTACGATCCAGAACGACATCCTCAAGGAATTCATGGTGCGTAACACCTATATCTACCCGCCGGAATTCTCGATGCGAATCATCGCCGACATCTTCGAGTACACATCTCAGAACATGCCCAAGTTCAACTCGATTTCCATCTCCGGCTACCACATGCAGGAAGCCGGCGCTACATGCGACATCGAGCTCGCCTACACTCTGGCCGACGGTCTTGAATACCTGCGCGCCGGTGTGAACGCCGGCATGGACATTGACGCCTTCGCACCGCGTCTGTCGTTCTTCTGGGCTATCGGCATGAACTACTTCATGGAGGTTGCCAAGATGCGTGCGGCCCGCATGCTTTGGGCTAAGATTGTGAAG
>NZ_JAIDEN010000018.1 GCF_029054785.1 Duncaniella sp. | reverse complement strand
CCAGCAAGAGCGGGTTAATCTCCACGCCGAGCTTTTTATAAGCGTCGGCAAGTTCCTTGCGCTTTTCCAGAGCAAGCCAAATGAGGTGTTGGTTGAGAGAGCCGTGAGGGTCTTTGAAGTCGAGAGCGGGATTAAGGACGATGTTTTCCTTAATCATTTCTTCCTCGATTACTTTCTCACGGGGCACGTTGACCTGCTGCTCGCCATTGGTCTGCGGTGTCGCAGACACTCGGATTTCAACCTTGGGTTGAATAGTGGCGAGCACCTTTTCCGACTTTTTGGCGTTCTTGCCGCCAAACATATGTTCCTCGTCGATCACAAGTACGATAGGTATGCCGTTATCGTCTTGTGTGCGGCGAGTAATATCATAGAGCGAAGCCGAGTTTTCGGTTTCGCGCACCATCAGGTTTTTGTCCTTGTTGATGCTCTCCCAGTTCACAAAGAGAATTTCGCCCGGCTTTATGTAGCCGTCGGCGGAGTGGTCGAGTTCATCGTAGATAACAGGACGCAGGGCGCAATTCTCGGTAAAGTAGTTCTTCATCTTGAAGTAGCTCTGCTCGTGCAGTTTATTTGGAGCAATCCAAATATAAGCTACTTCGGTGCAAGGAGCATCGGGACGCTCGGCGAGTTCCTGGGTGAGCCGCATAAGCATCTCCGATGCCATCACGGTCTTGCCGGAGCCGGTGGGCGACTTGAACACGAGCGTGTGGCGGTTGCCACGCAGACCGAGCAGGTCAATGGTCTTGTTTACAAGTTCATCGACGGCTTTCTGCTGATAGCGAATTTGTTTCATTCGTCGCCTCCTTCCTCTGCTTCATTGTCGCCGAAGTCAAGGGTGGCTTGTGCTTCGGCGGCTTCGGTTTCTTTGTTTTGCAAAGCGACTGCGTCGATAGCCTCAATCTCGGTAACGAGATCATCGACGAGGAATTTGGGTTTGCGTTTGGGTAGCACTTTTTGGTAAGCTTCGTAGATAGCTTGCGGCAGGGCGCACAGCTCTATTCGGTCTTCCACTTCGGCAAATTCATCATCGTAGGCATAGCTGCCATGCGAGAAAACATATACTTTGATTTTCTCGCCGTCCGGCATAGTTTTGATAATGCCGGCGATGCACGGTATTGCCTGTTCCTCGTAGATAACGAGCATACGCTTTCCGTTATTCTCGAAATAGCGGGCATACTTTGGATTCATCTTGCGACCGCCAAACGGTGCCTCCGTGTAGAGGTCATTCTTGATGCAGAGAAGCCCGGTCGAAGCCTGAACAAGTTCGCGCATATTTTTAACCGAGCGTTCCCGCGGCAAAAATTCAGTGCGATAGTCTCGGAGATTGTTGTCGGCAAGTCCGGCAACTTTCTCTCCGTTTGGTTTCGTATAACCCTCGATAACTCTCTTGTTGCGCTCGTAGGTAACATTCTCGCAGATGTCGTTCTCGTTATTGGTGCAGAGAATACAGGTGCGCTTGCCCCCATCTTCCGCGTTAAGCGACATAACAGCGTGAAGTGTGGTGCCGGAACCAGCGAAGAAGTCGAGGATTGTATCTGACTTATCGGAAGCGAAATCAATAATTCTTGAAATAACCGTTTGCGGTTTGGGATTATCAAATCGCTTTTCACCTCCGAAAATATCAGCAAGGGCTTTTGTTGTACCTCTATTGTCTTCGTAAATCAATGTACGAAGATATTCCATAGAGGTTTCAATTCTCTTTTTAACGTGAGGTTGTGTAGTATGGTCTTTGCCCCATTCGATTTCTCCTTGCTTATCGTATGCGAGGAATGTATCTTCGGGCCATCGCCAACCATTGGCTGGTTTCGGACACGGCAAATTAGTTACCGGGTGGAAAATATCATAAGTATATCCACCAGGATGAGGGTTAGAAGAATTGCCAGAACTGCTATATACTCCTTTCTCGTCAATATTATTATAATGAGCAACTTGCGGGAGTAAATCCTTATTGGATTTTATCCATTTACGAAGTTGATTTTGTGCTTCATCAAGGCTAATCCCTTTTGAAAGCAACTCTTTACCAATGGAGATAAGGAGTTTTGCGGCTTGGCTTTGTCGTTGCCAATTTCCTTGTAATGCCTTACTACTGCAATAACAAAGCATATATTCATGCTCTATATTGATTTGCGACGGATTATTGTCAGTCGCAGTTTTTAGAATGAGCTGACCCAAAAAGTTTGCTTCGCCAAAGATTTCATCGCACAACAACTTCAAATCAGCTTGTTCATTATCATCAATAGAGAGAAAGATTACCCCTTTTGGGGATAAAAGACCGTGAGCAATAGATAATCGTTTAGCCATAAACGAAATCCATTTAGAATGTCTAAAAGAATCCTCGCGATCAATAAAAGTATCATTATATACAAAATCTTTCTTGCCTGTATTGTAAGGCGGGTCGATGTAGATAACATCTATCTTGCCCGCGTGAGTGTATGACAGCTCCGTGAGCGCGGCGAGGTTGTCGCCCTCGATTATGAGGTGGTTGGAAGCGCCGGGGTTGTCCGATATAATCGGGTGGACTTTATCATCGTTGCGCTCGACGAGAACAGGGAGGTCTTCTCGAAGACGTTCCTCGATGTCTTCGGGCTTTTCTTCCCATACAAGCCCGTACTTTTTATGTCCTCGTATGAGTTCAAGCAACGCGGTTTTTTCCTCGTTGCTCAACCCATCAAGGGCTTGTATCTTTCGAGCAAGTTCTGTCTTGTTCATGGTACCAGCGGATGTTTAAGCCCGCTTGAACAAATGCCGCCAATACCCCTATGCGACGGAGTTAATACAAAAAGGGTGGGTATCTGTACCATTGCTCCCATTCGCACATCTCGGAGGTACCAATTCCTTAACCAGTGAATGAGTGTTACAGAAACCCACGCCGATATGAATGATACCCCAAACCCACTCCATGCCGGTAAAGGCACAGAATGAGCCCGGATAGGTATAGACATACCCGTGGGCGCTTATAACATCTTCATTCTTGACTGGTTTTTAAATGCTGGTACACTTTAGATGTGCCAAGAAATGAAGCGTAGTAAACGCCTTTTATTTTATTTACCTCCCGCCTCGCTTCCTCTCTCGGAAGACGCACGGCGTGAGTCTATTTGCAAAATTAGCAAAAATTTCTTGGTCGGCAATCGGTTAATGGTTAAAAAGCTACCTAAGGATGCACGGCTCTTTCATTTAGAATCGGCCAAAGATTGCAAGAAGAGGTGTATTTTATAGCGAAAATGCCTAACTTTGCGCACAGCGATGCCGAAGCACCGCCTTCGGTGTTTCTTTATCATATTAATAAAAAATTTTAAGAGGCGGAGTGGCCGAGAAGGTTCTTCCGCCTCGATTTTCGCTACGCGAAAATACGCATTAATTCGCTGATTTGCAACTTTTTCAGCTTAATATATACTAAAAAGAAACACCATTTTTGCCCATCGGGCAGCATCATGGAGAGGCTGATTGATTTTGCCTTGTCAGTCCCCGATTTCCGTAGACCAAACAAGGGAAACATCCGCCACCGGCTCGATGACATCATCATTCTGATGATACTTGGACGAGCTTCCGGATGTGTCGGACGCGCCGATATAATAGAGTTCGGCAGGCACAACATAAATAGGTTCCGAAAAATGAGGATGTTCAGAAACGGCATACCCTCGGAGGCAACTCTTTGCCGTGTTGAGAATGGAATAAACGACCTTGCATTAGCAGACAGGATGCAGGAATATGTCGAAGTATTTCATGCCGAATTGCTCAAATCACACGGTGAAAGAGAGATAATCTGTATTGACGGCAAGTCCGAGCGCGGCACAGTCATGGAGAACGGTCGCAATCCTGATATAGTGTCGGCGTATTCATTCCCGACCGGCATCATATTGGCAACTGAAGCCTGTCAGGAAAAGAGCAACGAGATAAAGGCCGTCCCGCGGCTTGTTGACAAAATTGATGTCTCCAGAAAGATTGTCACCGCCGACGCCATGTCCATGCAGAAGGAGATAATTGACAGAATCAGAGGGAATGGCGGCGATTTCCTGATAGAACTCAAGGCCAACCAGCGTTCGCTGCGCTATGGCGTGGAAGACAGACTCAAAGACCGCTCTCCGGCTTATTCATATACCGAAGGCCCTGAACTCGGCCACGGCAGGATTGAGACCAGAACCTACCGTATCTACGACGGGATTGAGATTATCGCGGACAAGCAGAAATGGGGCGGCAACATGACGATAATAGAATATGAAGCCGATACGGTGAAAAAGTCGACAGGCGCACACACCTCTGAAAAACGTCTTTACGTGACCAGTCTGCCGACAGAAACTCCGTTCATGGGAGCTGTCATCCGAAACCACTGGTCGATAGAGAGCATGCATTGGGGGCTGGACTTCAATCTCCTGCAAGACAGAATAAAACGGAAGTCACCCAAATCCGCCCGCAACCTTGACACCATACATAGGATAGTCTACTCGGTATTTTCAATATGGAAAGGACTTCGTAAAAAGCGGTCAGACAAAAGAAAAGGCATGGCTGAACTTATGAGGCATGTTTCCATGAGTTTTACGAAACTAATGCGTTTTCTATGCCAAAAATGAAAAAATTCAGATTTTGACAAAGAGATAAATCGCTGACATACAACCAATAAAAATTACCCGATTCTCAACAAACCGGGTAAGGGGACTTATGTCCTGAAATTTACATTAAATGAAAGAGCCGTGCGGCTGACGCATCTTAATTTTTTACAACATCAAAACTTTTTAATGCATAGAGTAGGTAGCCATTGTCCCATCCGGCTTTCTTTCGATGACCTTTTACACCCATTGAAGACACTTTTGCGTTCTTGATAATATTCAGTCCGATGCGGTTGAGTATGGAGAAGTTTTGAGCGGCATTATCCTTTTG
>NZ_JAIDEN010000179.1 GCF_029054785.1 Duncaniella sp. | reverse complement strand
ACATAAAAACAGTGAATTTTCATCACATTCAGCCCCATGATTTATTCGGAAAATCCTGATTTTCATCCATTAACGCGCCCAAGCACAACGCTCAATGTATTGTATATCAACAAATTACCCCCCCAATCCGCGAATTGAGCATATTTTATTTTGAAAATCAACAAATTTAATGTAATTTTGCATTTAAATAGGCATTTATTACAAATGAATTGCTGCTGAGTTGTTAGTGAATCCCTATCGTTCTTTTCATAGTGGTTTATTAAACACTTTATTTTAATTCTCTCACAAAAAAACATCATCACATCCTCCATCATGGGATATTGGCCAATTAACCTACTGACGATTTTCGTCCTCTGTGTACTGCTCGCCGGTTTTCTGATACCACAGATCCTCCTTATCGCATTCAGACGCAATCTTTTCGACGAAGTCAATGACCGCAAAATCCACAAAGGACTCGTCCCCCGTCTTGGAGGCATCGCCTTTGTACCCGTCATCTTCACCTCGATCGCTATCGTACTGGTCTCCAATATCCAGCTTGGATTTGACAATATCTTGACAGCTTTCGCTGACTCATATCTCCCGTTGCTCTCGACCTTCATCGCACTTGAGCTGCTCTACCTCATCGGCATGGCCGACGACCTGATCGGCATCAAATACCGTGCGAAATTCGTGGTCCAGATCATCTGCGCCGCCTTCCTCATCAGCGGTGGAGTCTGGTTTTCAGACCTCGCCGGAGTCCTCGGCATCGAAGAGGTGTCACCCTGGTTCGGCTATCCTTTCACTCTGATAGTCATCGTCTTCCTGATCAACGCAATCAACCTCATCGACGGCATTGACGGCCTGGCCTCAGGTCTCAGCTCGATCGCCTGCGCCATCTACGGCTTCTCTTTCTATCTTCTCGGCGACTACGCCCTGTCAGTTGTCAGCTTCGCCACACTCGGCGTGCTGATCCCCTTCTTCTACTACAATGTATTCGGCAATGTAAACAAACACAAGAAAATCTTCATGGGCGACACCGGTTCGCTGACCATCGGACTGATCCTTGCCGTCCTCGGCACCCTTCTGTTCACCCACCCCGAATCAGTCAACATCGGCATCAGCACACCGATTCTCGCGTTCTCGCCGCTGATCGTCCCCTGCTTCGACGTGATCCGCGTCTATCTGCTGCGCATCCGTCAGCACCACAGCCCCTTCCTTCCCGACAAGAACCACATCCACCACAAGATTCTTGCCGCAGGAATGAAACCCCGCGCCGCAATGATCACAATCATCAGCGTGTCGCTTCTTTTCACACTCATCAACATTGTGCTTTCAAGCCTTTTATCTATCAACATCAATGTAATCATCGCTCTTGATGTCCTCATCTGGGGATTTTCCAACATCTATCTTTCACGCCTGATCAAAAACCGCAACGCCAGGCAGAACTAAGAGATTGTTGCATACCGCCCTCTAAAAAACAATCCTTAAACACCCCCAAGAGTTAGTTAAAATTGTTATCTTTGTGGAATCATCAATTCCACAAACGATATTCAACGACCTTTTTTCAAGAAGAATTCAATATATGATAGACAATATACTCAACGAACAGATCAACGAACGCGCTGTCCTCGTCGGGCTTATCACCGAACAGCAGAACGAAGCCAAATCGCGCGAATATCTTGATGAACTCGCCTTCCTCGCTGACACCGCCGGAGCCGAAACAGTCAGAACATTCATGCAGCGGCTCCCATATCCCAACCCGCGCACATTCGTGGGCAAAGGCAAACTCGACGAAATCCGCGCCTTTATCGAAGACAATGACATCAGCATGGCCATCTTTGACGACGACCTATCCTCGAAGCAGGTCCTCAACATCGAACGTGAGCTGAAAGTCAAAATCCTCGACCGCACAAGCCTCATCCTTGACATCTTCGCCAAACGCGCCCGCACGGCCAACGCCAAGACCCAGGTAGAACTGGCGCAATACCAGTATCTCCTCCCGCGCCTGACCCGAATGTGGACCCACCTCGAACGTCAGCGTGGCGGCATCGGTATGCGCGGTCCCGGTGAAACCCAGATCGAGACCGACCGCCGTATAATCCTCACCAAAATCTCACTCCTCAAAGAGGAACTCCGCAGCATCGACAAGCAGAAAGCCGTCCAGCGCAAAAACCGCGGAAAACTCACCCGCGTGGCCCTCGTCGGCTACACCAACGCCGGAAAATCGACCCTGATGAACCTCCTGAGCAAGAGCGATGTTTTTGCCGAAAACAAACTCTTCGCCACGCTTGACACCACTGTCCGCAAAGTCATCATCGACAATCTCCCCTTCCTGCTGACCGACACCGTAGGTTTCATCCGCAAGCTCCCGACCCACCTCGTCGACTCCTTCAAATCGACCCTCGACGAAGTCCGCGAAGCCGACCTCCTGGTCCACGTCGTTGACATCTCCCACCCCAACTTCGAGGAGCAGATCGAAGTGGTCGACAAAACCCTGCGCGAAGTCTGCAACGGCGCCGACAAGCCGATGATCATGGTCTTCAACAAGATCGACGCATTCACCTATACCCCCAAAGACGAAAACGACCTCACTCCCGAAACGCGTGAGAACATCTCGCTCGACGAACTGAAACGGATGTGGATGTCTCGTCTGCCTCACGACTGCGTCTTCATCTCGGCCCGCACAGGAGCAAACATCGACGAGCTGAAAAACATGCTCTACGAACGCGCAAAGGAAATCCACCTCACCCGCTTCCCCTACAACGATTTCCTTTTCCAGAAATACGACGAAGATCCTGACCAGACCGCGCCGGACGCCGAATAACACCGTCGCCGGAAATTCAGGTTTCGCACCTACGGCGCTCTTTTTCGTGAGGGGGGAGGTACGCATATACCACAGCTGCGGACACCTACGGCGCCCTTGCAGTGGCCTGAATTCCTCCGACCGCTAACGCGGTCAGCCTGCCCCCACCAGAGCCAATCACCACCTTATTATAATTATAATTATAATTATAAGGGGCTGTGTCAAAATTGAACTGCACCCCAAAAGTTAGACAAAAAACTTTTGGGGTGCAGTTCATAAAGCTTAATTACGACACAGCCTCATAATATATAGGTCTCCATAAATTTTCTCCCTCCATATCGGAGGACGCTTTAAAAATCGTCCCTACCGGGTGATACCCAATGTTTTGCATGCATTTCCCGTATCCACTTGTAGGGATGCTCCCCCGGAGCATCCGCAATTCCAGCACAGCATCCGCCCTCCCCACACGGCATTCGCCGCTGTATCAGGCTGGCCGTGTTAGCGGTCAGAAGAATCCAGGCCACTGCAAGGACTCCATAGGTGTCCGCAGCTGTGGTATATGCGTACCTCCCCCCACGAAAGAGCGCCGTAGGTGCGAAACAAAAAACTATTACGAAACAAAAAAACTACTGAGCAAAGAAAACAATGAGCCAGGTAGAGATCGACATATAGATCAGCATACCTATAATGTCGTTGGTGATCGAGATAAAGGGTCCGGTCGCGATCGCCGGATCTATTTTCAGCTTTTCAAGCGTCAGGGGCACGAATGTTCCGAACACCGAAGCAAACATCACCACACAGAAAATAGAGATCGACACCGCAAACGTGGTCACCTCATGGCCGTGGCCCAGAGTAAAGAAATTATAAAGGAACACGAGCAGCGCAATGATACTGCCGTTGAGCAGACCGACTCCCAGCTCCTTCAGCAGCTGACGCGAAGATTTCTTGATGTCGAGAGAACCGTTGGCAAGGCCCTGAACCACGATAGCCGAAGACTGGGTACCGACATTTCCACCCGTACCGCCGATCAGCGGGATGAAGAGCGCAAGAGCCGGGTCGACCACAAAGCCACCCTCGAAACGTCCGAGGATCACCGAATTGCACAGACCGCCGACCATGCCGATCAGCAGCCACGGCAGGCGCGCCTTGGTCTGGGCGAAAAGTTTGTCGTCGCTCTCCACATCGCCCGAAAGACCCGAAGCCAGCTGATAGTCACGCTCACTTGAGTCGCGGACCTTATCCATCACGTCGTCGACCGTTATGCGTCCGAGCAGACGTCCGATCGAGTCGATCACCGGCATCGCCACAAGGTCATATTTCTCAAAATCGAGAGCCACCTCGTCGATCGGCGTGTCGGCCTTCACCGCAACCGGATCAGTCTCCATCACATGGCGTATCTTCGACACCGAAGGATGGGTGATAAGCTTCTTCAGCGGCAGAGTGCCGCGCAGACGGTCCTCGTTGTCAACGACATAGACATAGTAGACCTCATCCATATCCTCGGCCTGCATACGCATCTGCTTGATACATTCGGGCATACTCCAGTTCTCGTTGACCACGATCATCTCCGTACCCATCAGACCGCCCGCCGTGTCCTCGTCATACTTCAGAAGGTCGATGATGTCGCCGGCCTGCTCCACGTCGTCGATGTGGCTGAGGATCTTCTCGCGGTCATCCTCGTCGAGTTCCTGAATGATGTCCACGGCATCGTCCGTGTCAAGATGCTCGATCTGCTTGGCGATGTCCGCCACATCCATCTTCGAGAGAAGTTTGGCGCGGTCATCCTCGTCAAGCTCCATGAGCACATCGGCCTGAGTCTCTTCGTCAAGAAGTTTGAAGAGATACTCGGCCTCTTCGAGGTCAAGATCCTGATAGAGTTCGGCGATATCTGCCGGGTGAAGATCGGCGAGCTCCTCGCGGGCTGCCGCATCCGCATGGTCATTGATTATTTTGCGGAGATGTTCGAGATATTCATGGGTGAATTCCTTCATGGTGCGAGGCTGGGAGAGAGTTGCTGTGGGGGTGAGACTTCCGTTTCCTGGCGGACCTTACAGGCTCTTGGCCTGACGGCCACACGAAGCGATCAGCTTCGTAAGCTCGACAAACTGCCCGACAGACAACTGTTCGGGCCTGAGAGCGAGCAACGGATCGTCGGGCAACGGGACTCCCGCCGGGAAAAGTCCGCGCAGCGAATTGCGCAGAGTCTTACGCCGCTGTCCGAATGAAGTTTTGACCACAGTCTTGAAAAGTTTCTCGTCACATCCCAGGTCGGTCACACCGTTGCGGGTCATCCTGATGACTCCGCTCTTGACCTTCGGAGGCGGATTGAACACGTTTTCACTCACCGTGAAAAGATAGTCCACGTCATACCACGCCTGGAGCAGGACGCTCAGAATCCCGCGCGCCTTTGTGCCGGGAGCAGCCGCAAAACGCTCGGCCACCTCGCGCTGGAGCATTCCGGAACAGCAGACCACCTGATCGCGGTAGTCAAGCACATGGAAAAAGATCTGAGACGAGATATTGTAGGGATAGTTGCCGATCACGCAGAACTTCTGCCCCTCAGGGTAGATCTGCGCGAGATCCAGACGCAGGAAATCGGCATCGAGAATGCGGCCCGACAGTTCGGGATAGTTGTAGCGGAGATACTCGATGCTCTCGCCGTCGATCTCCGCCACTTTCACGTCGTGGCCCTCGGAGATCAGATATTTGGTGAGCACCCCCATGCCGGGTCCTACCTCCATCACAGGCAGCCCCTTGAAATCATCAAGAGTCGCAGCAATGCGCGCAGCTATACTCTCGTCGGTCAGAAAATGCTGTCCGAGAGCCTTCTTTGGGCGCACCGATGCTCCGGCACCGGAACCGCCGCGTTTCTTCATGTTTACTGCCATAGTGTCTACGATGCGGAATTTACAACTGCAAAGATAAGCCTTTTCGGCGATATTTGCGATATTCAACATCAATTTGCTTAATTTAAGCCGTGCGATTTCAACCATCGGCAGGGGAGAATGGTTTTATTGATGAACGCGAAATCAACAGCGCGTTCATCTCAAGGTAGCCTCCCGCCACAAGCCTCAGGCTATAAAAACGAAGAGCAGAGCACAGACCCTTAAAGTCAGCTCTCTCTGCCCCGATTGAAGGTTTCTAAACCGTAGAAACCTTAGGAGGCGGCATCAGAAACCCGCCTCCGATATTCTTATTACCTTGCCCGGCAGTGGAACCAGCGTCCCGCCGGGCTTTTTTGCGTGACCGCCACACGATGTTTCGCACCTACGGCGCTCTTTTTCGGGGTGATCGGCGGTTAACCACAGCTGCGGACACCTACGGCGCCCTTGCAGTGGCCTGAATTCCTCCGACCGCTAACGCGGCCAGCCTGATACCGGGCGGATGCCGTGCGGGAATAGCGGATGCTCCGGGGGAGCATCCCTACATGAGGGAACAAGTGCATAAAACACTGGAATTCACCCAATAGG
>NZ_JAIDEN010000178.1 GCF_029054785.1 Duncaniella sp. | reverse complement strand
TCGACTGGCGGGGTCGGGTTCGTAAGATGCCAGGCCAATGAATGGGCGGCGTTGGTGTCCGCAGCTTTGGTTTGACGATACCCCCACCTCCCCACAAAAAAAGCGCCGTAGGTGCGACACTACGCATACGCCCCCCCGCCCAAAACGGAATCGCGCCCCGGTGGCCTTAAAAATGGCTTCCGGGGCGCGGGGTATAGAATGTATTCACCAATATTTTACTTGCGGCTGACTACTTTGGCGGGGTTCCAGGTGGCGGGGTCGCTGTACCATTCGGCGGCTTCGCCGCGGAGCCACTGCTCAAAGTTATAATAGACAGTGTGGATTCCGACTTCTTCCATCGGCCAGCACCAGTTGGCTTCCATGCAGAGCATTTCGGGCGATATGTGGACCTGTCCCTGATTGTTGAACGATTTGGGAGGGGTCACCATGTGGTAGTGGTTCTCATCGTCGAGCAGCGCGGGGTCAAATTTTATGATGGCTTCCTGCAATTGGTTCAGGCCGTTGCCGGGATTGACAAGCACATAGAAGCCGCCCATACCCTTGACAACCTTCTCAGACCACTGGGGGTTGTCCTTATATTCCTCGGTGAGCGACCACTGGCCGTTGACGGTGAATGTCAGGGAATTGCCTTTGGCCGAGGCTACGGGGCTGTCGACGTTGATCGGGGTGCGGAAATGGCCTCCGAGCCATTTGTGGAGTTCCGGGCCGATGTTGAAGTGGCCTGTTCCGAGGTCCTGGCCGTTTTCATCAGCGATGGTTCCGTTGAACATCACGTAGATGGGCAGTGTACCGCCAGCGGCGAGGGGTTCGACTGTGATTTCAGTCTTGGTGGAGTTGTTGTCCTCGCCGTCTACGATGGTTGTGGCGCTTACGGCGAATACGGCGTCATTGAAGTCCCAGTCGTATGTTCCCGCCAAGTCCTCAGCGGCAATCATCCATTGGTAAACTTCGGGATCGGGATCGGGATCTTTGGTATCCACTACATGAGTAGGCTCTTCTCCAGCAGCGAAAAGGAACATGAGGTCGTTCATATCACATGCTGTACCATTGTCGTCTGCAGGCCAATCTTCAAATCCGAACATAGAATACTGAATACCATTCATCTGTCCTTTGCCCCAAGAGGCATACACATATGCGTCTGACGGACCAGGTTCATAGCCATCCTTTGAGTAAAAACTTTCAGGCCACTTATTTGTGTAAATTTTTTCATTCCTGATCGCTCCGGACTCATCATAATATGGCTTTTTATTGCGATCGGCATTCGAAAATACTATGGCCGCATAGTCTTTAGAGATATCTTCAACCTGTTGTTCTTGATTGATCTCATGATTACGGATCTTTATATAGAAGCCATATCTTGTACCTTCTGGAAGAGAATAAGTTATACCACGTGTTTTTATATACGTATCTGGAGATGCGACATAAGCCGGCTGAGAACCCACTTTCTTCCATGAGCCTTCATTGGCCTTTTGATTGAGAACTTCGTCATAATCTTCATAGGGGATCTCATAAAAAGAAATTACCCTTGAATCTGCGTAATAAATATATGAAATCTTGGATATATAGCCATGTTTTGTTGTAAATGGGCTATCTTCTCCAAACTCACGGATTTGAGTTTCTGCATAATTACTGCCATAGAGTTCTATGCCGAGATCTTTCAACCATCCTTCCCAGGAATCTTTCCCTGGCCCTGAATAGGTTATGAAATCCGGCAATCCCGTATTATTTTTATTCATAGCGACCAAACGAGAAACTCCGGCATAATGAGTTATCACATCAATTTCCGGTTTATAGCTGTCTGAAACCATTAGCTCGCCTGACTTTGAATAATAAAGGTCATGAAGAGTTATTTTATCTTCATCGTCAGGGTCAACTACATAGATACCCAAACAATGCTGGGCAACGGTATGCCAATAAAATGGATAAAACGTATGCGGCTTACCATCCGCAATGAAATAGAATGAATTCAGGCCATTCGGAATATTATTTTTATTTTCAGGATATGTTCCGAGATATGAGAGCACAGCAAGAGTAGAATATTTTTCTTCCGGTGCAATTTTCCAACTCAGACCATCTTCAGTAGTCCATGCATCCTCGCTGCCATTTATATTCCTTGAAATGTTTTTATGAGGAGCAGACACCCTCACTGTCGAACCGAGGGAGGCTTTGATTTTCTGTCCTCCGGCGTCGACGATGACTTCTTTGACTGATTTCGGGACGTCAAATTTGATTGGTGTTGTGCCTGAGATTTTGCGGCCCTCGGCAAAGAGATAGCGCTTGCCGTTGATGTCGGCATAGACTTTGACATCTGTGGGGCTGGTGGTCACGACGTTGATTCCTGAATGTGTGGCGGCGCTCAGATCGCGGTTGGGGTCGATCACGCCGAATTTCTTGATGAACTCACGCGCATAAAGCTCGCTACGCGGGATAGCGATCTCGTCAGTCGTACATGCGGTGAGCAGTGCGCCCGCAAGGGAAGCGCTTACTAATAAGTTACTTAAACGCATAGTGTGGTCTGTAAAGGTCTTCGGATGAATGTAAAAGATATGAGAAGATAGTTATAGATAAAGTTAAGCTATACAAATCATTCGCAAATATACGCAATTTATTGGGAGTCTGTGCGTATATTCACTATCGTTAAGGATTATTAACACAAAATCCTTTGCAGGAGTCTCTGAAAAAGAGTGACACCGGCGCCGGATGGGCGTCGGTGTCACGGTTGACGGTCGGGTCTGCCCCGGCTTCTGAAGTGGCGGAGGCTGACTGCAAATAGATTTTCTTATTTCACGAGCACGCGGAATGCCTTGCCGTTGAGGACCTTGATGTAGATCTTGCCGGCGGCGGGGTTGTTGACGCGACGGCCCATGAGGTCATAGAAGATGGCTTCGCCTTCGGCGGCTTCGTCGGTGATGATCGATTCGATGCCGCTTTCAGACTCTTCGGCGATCTTGATGTCGGCAACCTTGATATAGTAGCCATACATGCCGAGCTTGCCGCGGAGGGCATACTGGATGTCCTTGCCTGCATAGTCCGAGAGGTCGATTTCGGCTGCGGTGTCTTCCGAGGACGACACTTCGTAGCTCTTTGCCTCAACCCATTCGCCGTTGCTGTTGATGAGCACCGAGAGGGTGGGGTTGGTGTTCGAGCCGCTGTAATTCGAATAGTTGAAAGTCATCTTGACTTTGGCGTCGGCGGGGAGGGCGATCAGTCCGCTGTAAAGTGATGCTGTCGCGCCTGAGCCGCTGGTCGACATGAACTGTGCGAAGCCGTCCTTGATGGTCCAGGATGCGGAGTAGCGTTCGTTGTTGACGGCCTGGATGAGCTGGCTTGCGGTTGCGCCGCTGAAGTTTTCGCTATACGGGAGGCTGACGGCCTTGCCGACAGGCACGGCGTTGACTTCGGTCTCCAGCGAGGGGCCGCCTGAGGTCACGGCGTAGACCTTGAGGTTGTAGAACTTCTGGTCAGCTGTTCCGTCGTTGATCTCGATTACGGCGTCGTCGCCTGCGAGATCGCTGAAGGTCTTGATGAGGGTTGTGCCGTCATAGACTTCAACTTTGGCTGTGATGAGCGAGAGGTCGGGGAAGCGGAAGCCGAAGATGTCGCCTTCGGGCTTGGTCCAGGTCACTTTGACTTTGCCTGCCTCGGTCTGGTGGGCGGCTACGTCGGTCATGGGCTTGGGAATCTCAAGACCGGCTTTGACCTGCTCTTCGACGAGGTTTGAGCTGCCGAAGGAGTTGAGGGCGCGGACTGCGTAGGTGTTGTTGCCGTTTTTGGCTTCGTTGTCGGTGTAGGTGTAGGTTGCGCCGGGAGTCGGGTTCTTGACGGTCTCGATGACGGTGCCGTCGCGGAGGAATTCGAGTGCGGTGAGCTCTTTGAGGGCGTTGCCTTCGGCGTCAACGGCGGGAGCTTTGGCCGAGAGGGTTACTGACAGTGCGCCGGTCGAGGCGGGAGTGGCGGTGAAGTCGGTCGGGTTGCCGGGCATTTCGCCTGCGGCTGCCTGGGCGATGGAGAAGTCGGTCAGGATGGTCTTGGCGCTGCAATATTTGTCGGTGTTGTCATAGAAACCGATGTGGAAGGTTCCGCTTTCGGTCGGTGCGACAGTGGCGGTGATGGTGAAGAGTTCTTGTGCTCCATTTATCGCACCCAGGCCTTTGCCGACGTAGCTTTCAAGCGCGAGGGCGGTGTTGGTCATGGCTTCGGCTGTGGCTTCCTTGCCGAAGAAGACTCCGAGTTTGGCGCTTTCGCCATTGGTCACGCCGACGGTGTATTTGACGGTGTATTTCTTTCCGGCCTTGAGGTTGACGGCGGGAGAGATGAACCATGCGTCCTTATATTCGATGTCGTTGCTTGAGAAGAGGTTTTTCGAAGCGACGCAGTTGAAGCCTGAGTAGACGGGCGATTGTTGTTTTTTGAAATACATGAATTTCGGGCGCTCGTTGGGTCCTACGGAGGCCCAGCCTTCAATCTTTTCAGGTTCGTCGAAGGTGATCGAGTAGGGGACGCTCAGTGCATTGGGATCGTCGGGCTGATCAGGATCGGGCTGGTCGGGACCGGGCTGATCAGGGCCGGCGGCTGCTTCTACGTAGGTGAAGCTGGCAAACTGGAGAGTTCCGGTTGTGCGGGCAATGCGGTAGACAGTGCCGGTCTTGCGGTATTCTTCAGGAATTTCAACTGAATATTCCTTGTCGCCCTCTCCTACGGCATATGCCGACTGAATAGTGTTTCCGTCAGCAAGAATGTTGATCTTGCCGGTAGAAGTGGTATTGATTGTGGTTTTGAGCTTGATTTCCTTGCAGTTGATAGGTAGTGTGAATTCCACATAAGCACCGCTTCTGCTTGCAAAACTGAGATATGCCGATAGGGCAGCCTGACCCGGAACCGCTTTGCAGGCTTTCATGAATGAATATTCAATACCTGTCAAGGGGCTTGTGCCTGATACGGCACTCGCTCCGCCGTTTGTCGTAGGACCGAAGCTTGATTTTTCTTCCCAGTTTTCGACTATGTCAGCGGCATAGGTCGAAAAGCCGAGCAATACAGCAACCAGGGTTAGTAACGTTTTTCTCATACAGTACAAATGGGTTAAAGAGTTAAGTGATGTATTGACTGATTTTTAGTTATTGGCGTCTTTAAGTGGCATTTTGTCGCTGAAACGCGCGAAATAATTGCCGGATGTAAAATAATGCGTCTAAAATGTTGACTTGATGATTCCAAAATTGCTCAATCGCAAAGATAGGGTATATAGGATTAATATTATTCAACAAATGTGTTAAATTTCTTTAAATCAAACGATTTATAGGCCATTTTGTCTAAAAATCGCGCCGCACCGACACAAATTCACGGTTTTTCAAAACATTTGGTTAATAATGGTAAATCCGGACAGGCGTCCGCGCGTCGGGGCGCCCGCGTGTGGATGGGCGTCCGCGCGGGGCGTGGGACGGCGTCGGCGGATGTGCCGTGCGGGACGTGGCATCGACGCCCATGCGGGATTGGCCTCACGGGAGGATATGAAAAAGCCTCCGCCCGGTGTGTCGGGTGGAGGCTGTGTGATATTATAGATTCGGTTTGTAGTCCGAGGGGGATGTGATTACTTAACAATCACCTTGGTTACTTTGTTGCCCTGACGACGGATATAAAGACCGTTTGAGGGATTTTCAACGCGGATGCCCTGGAGGTTGAAGTATTCAACAGGAGCGTTTTCGTCAGCTACGATGTCGGCGATGCCGTTTGTGAGGGATTCTTCGTAGGCAGTTACATAGAACTGGGGTGCATTGTTGTAAACGGTCACCACGCCGGTTACGTTGTAGGTTCCGGCTTCAACGCTTGCCAGAGTGTAGTTGTTGCGGAATGAAACGGTGTTTCCGCCCACAGTGCCGGAGAAGTTTTCCTTTTTAGAGGGAGTTGCTTCTGCGAAGACAACATTTTCGAGGGTGAGGACCTTGTTTACGTCGGCAGCCGAGATTTCAGAAACTTTGGCGGGAGTGAAGCCATTGTTTTCGGTAGCGGCCTGCATGTCAGCGGAGTTGAGGATTTCGGGAGTAGCACCGTTGTAAAGGTCATAGCAGCCGACCCAACCTGCGGGGATCACGTCACCTACCTTGTAGTCAGGCTGTGAGCCGTAGATCTGGATGAAGTCGTTGCCGTTGCAAGCGAAGTTGTTGTTGAAGTTCTTGAAAGCGACAGTCAGAGGGTAGTTGATGCGGAGTTTCAGGGTTTTGTCTGTAACTTCCATTGTTTCGGCAATAGAGTTGACAACTTTGAGCACATCAAGAATGTAGGAAGCCTCGCCAGCCTTGAACTCTGAGTTTTCAGCCGCAGCAGCTGTGATTTCAGTTGAGCCGGGGGCTACGACTGTAACAGCGCCTGTTGTTGCGTCAACAGTAGCAACTGCTGTGTTTGAAGATGTATAGGACAGAGCGGCGGTAGTTGCTTTGGTCGGAACGGGTGCGGTGAATTCCTCGCCTTCATTTACAGTATAAGAAGATTCAGGGAATGCAATATCTGCACTGCCGCGAGTGTCGGAAGGATCGTTTGTCTCATAGGTGATAGCGAAACTTGTAAAGCAGAATTGGCCTGCATTGGTTGGTGTAGTAGTAAGAGTCGCTTTGTCACCCGCGGTAAATTTAACGGACGACGCAGATCCACTCCATTTTACTTCGGTATCACCTTGGGCTTGGGTTGCGATCGTTCCGTTGTCAGCGGTTATAGTTGTATAACGGCTTTGACCTTGTGTTGAGAGAGTGAAAACTACATTTGTGATTTTGATGCCTTCGGGGGCTGTAATAGAGAACGAACCTTTTGCGTATATGCGAAGGTCTTTTTTTGAAGCGTTGTACGTTGGTTTTGTAGAACTGTTATTTTTAATTGCAGCAAAAGTAAAGGCAGGAACGTCAGATGCCGGGTCTGAAGTGCAGGTTACTGTATATGGGTCTGCATTACCTGAAATTGCGGTCGGGGTCATTTTTACCACGTCAGCCTTAGCAGCGCCGAGGCCGAGAAGCATAATTGCAAGTGTGAGTAAAGTTTTTTTCATAAGCGTCTGGAAATTAGTGTATTAAGTGTTGATTGGCGCAATCCTGGGTTCCGGTAATGGAATTGTATTGATGTTGTAGTACAAAGTTAGGGGTTATTGTCTTAATATAATATAACAAAAGTGTTAAAATTTCAATAAAGGGGTGGATTTGGACCAATGATCCGGAGTTTTGGGTGATTCGGCAGCCGGAGGGGTCAACTTTTGTGGGACGGAGTGTGTTTTAAAAGACGAAAAGGCATTAACCACTGTTTTAACTGTTTGATATTATGAGTGAGAAAAAATCAAAATCCGGGACAGCGCTGTGGCTTGTGATCGGTGTTGTCGTTCTGATCATATTGCTGTTTCTGTGGCTGACGATCGCTGACATATTCGGCGATACGGATGTGGCTGCGGCCATCATGCCCGCTCTTTGATGAAAAAAAGTAAGAACCGCGGAAGTTTTCTCGCCTCACGGTGATACGACTTGCGGTTCTTTAGAATGTCCGGGCGATGGAGTTGGGGGACGCCCGGACGGGCGGGTATTACTTTCTTTAAGCTTTCTTCACTACGCGGCGCTCTTTGATACGGGCTTTCTTGCCGGTGAGGGCGCGGAGGTAGTAGAGTTTAGCGCGACGCACTTTACCATATTTGTTGATGGTAATTGAGTCGATAAACGGTGATTCGATGGGGAAGATACGCTCAACGCCGATGTTGTCGGAGATTTTGCGTACGGTGAAGCGACGCTTTGCGCCGTCGCCTGAGATGCGGATCACAACACCGCGATACTGCTGGATACGTTCCTTGTTGCCTTCCTTGATGCGGTAAGCGACTGTGATGGTGTCGCCGGGCTGGAAGTCAGGGTGCTGCTTGCCTGTGGCGAAAGCTTCTTCAGCAACTTTAATTAAGTCCATTTTTCTATACGTATATTAAAAATGTTAACAATGCTCGCAATATACGCAGGCTGCTTGTCCGTGCCAGAGATTGCGAATTCGGGTGCAAAGGTAGTGCAAAATCTCTTTATTCGCAAGCGTTTGAGCGAAATTTTCTTTCACGAAGTTCGAGGATGAGTTCGTCGACAAGATAAATTTCAGAGCGGGCGTGAAGGTCGGCGATCCCTTTTTCGATGAGTTCGAATGTGGTGGAGGAGTAGAAGAGATCCATCGCTTTTTCGATCGGGAGCTTCAGTTTTTTTGCGAGGCCGTCGATTATGCGGGCATATTTCATCTGCAATATTATTCTGCGTCCGTCCATAGTGTTGTGGATGATGAGAAATGAAGATATCTGTCAATTGCCTCCTGTGATCTGAAGCAGATCTGATGGTTTGGCTTTTCGAATCTGAGACGGTTCAGGGCATCGGTTTTGGTGATGTCGCCCGACAGGTAGAGGTCGATGGTCCGGAAAATTTTGTCGTCGGCGATGCCGCCCTCGATGATGTCGTAGGGTCTGACCGGAAGGTTTTGGCGGTTTGCCATTATGAAGTCAAGCCACTCCTGGTCATAGGAATCGAATTTCCGGAAATTTGAGTTGACATATTCGGGGTCGAGAGTGTATTCGTTGAGGATTGCCGGTTTGCCGCGCAGGCGGAAGCGCTGTCCGTAGGTGACGGCTTGTTGCCGGATGAGGGTGCAGTAGAAGCCCTTGCCGAAGTCGAGGCCTTCGCGGGAATGGCAGATGTCGGGGGCGGAGATTTCGACTGTTGATGTGTGGTAGACTATCATTTGATCACCCCCCTTTCTCTCATTAGGCTGACAAGATCGTCGGCGATGTAGTCGGCGCCGTAGGTGTGCAGGACATCATAGCTGGGTACGATGTAGGAGGACAGGATGTCCGAGTCTCTGAGCATCCGGAAGATGACGGGTTGTGCGATATTCAGTTTTTCTGACAGCGCCCCGATGCAGTAGGTCGTGAAGTCCAGTTGGTCAAATGTCATGAAATGAGTGTTTTTGTTTCACAAAGATATGATTATTTTGTCGAAGATCATAGTGAGGACGGATTTTTTTGGATTGTAAATTTCGATGGAAATGCCATAAATAGTCCCCCGGATAGGTAAATCGGTGTCCTGCCGGACACCAACCGTATATGAAAATCACGAACCCGTGACACCTGTCGCTTGCGCGCCGGTGTCACGGGCTATGATAAATCTGCGTCCTGCGGACGCCCGTCCGGGACGTTCTTTGCTACGGACGCCCGTTCGGGATGCCCATCGTTTGCGGGCGGGACCGCGGGGGGTTATTTCAGGTCTTTGAGGAGGGTTTCGACGGCGGTGGTGAGCTGGTCGTCGATACCGCGGGTGATGCGGGCGGGGTCGTTGGCTACCTTGACGTCGGGTTCGAGCTGGGTGTTTTCAAGATAGTTGCCTTCGGCGGTGCGGAATCCGATCACGGGGATGCCGAACACGAGCGAGGGATCCTGCATGTCGATCCAGTTGACCGAGCTCATGGTGCCGGGGACGGGCATGCCGACGATCTTGCCGAGCTTCATGTGGCGGTAGACCCAGGGTGTGCCGTGGGCGTTGGAGTAGTTGGCCTCGCAGGTGAGCATGATCGAGGGTTTGTTCCAGCGGCGCGAGGGCATTTCGCCTACGGTCTCGCCCTTGATTTCCTGGGTGAGATATTTCTTGCCGCTGAAGAGGACTTCGATGTCTTCGTGGAGGCGGCCGCCGCCGTTGTAGCGGGTGTCGATGACGATGCCGTCACACTCGTTGTACTTGCCGAGGAGGTCGGCGTAGATGGTGCGGTAGCTTGCGTCGTTCATTGACTTGATGTGGACGTAGCCGAGGCGGCCTTTCGAGAGCGAGTCGACCAGGTGGGCGTTGCGCTTGACCCAGCGGTTGTAGAGGAGTTCGGTGATGGCTCCTGACTTCACGGGGAGGATGACTTCTTCTTCCTTGGCTCCTGAGGGGAGGGTGAAGGCTACGAGGGTCTTGCGGCCCGCTATGGAGTTGAACAGTCGGGTTGGGTCGGTCTTGGCGTCGATTTCAGTGCCGTTGATGGCGGTGATCACTGCGCCGGGCTTCATGGCCGAGTCGGCATGGTCGAAGGGACCTCCGGCGAGCACTTCGCCGACCTTGAGGCCGGGACCGGTGTGGGTCAGGTCATAGAGCAGACCGAATGAGGCAGTGGCCTCGCGTGCGCCCTGGGGATAGTAGCGGCCTCCGGAGTGGGAGACGTTGAGTTCGCCGAGGATCTCGCTGGTCAGTTCGGCGAAGTCGGCGTTGTAGGTGATGTGGGGGAGGAACTTGCGGTAGGCCTTGCCCATAGCTTTCCAGTCGACGCCGCTCATCGCGGGATCGAAGAAGCGCTTTTCGGCCTCGGTGAGCATGTAGTCATACATGTATTCACGTTCGGCGGCAGCGTCGAATTTTTGTGTGGCAGAGAAACTTACGCCTTCCACCTTGCCGCCGGGGAGGGCCATCTTGCGGATCGAGCCGCCGCCGGTCAGGAAGAGGGTGCGGCCGTCGGCTGTGGGCTGCATGCCGGTCGGACGGGCACCGAGTTTGCTTGCGAGGCTGACGTTGCCTTTGCGGAGGTCTTTTTTCCAGAGGTCATATCCGTTGTCGACCTGGGCGAGGAACCAGAGGGTCTCACCCTTGTCGTCAATGTAGGCGTCGGAGATCATGGCCGAGAAGGGTGTCAGGCGCACGATGCGGTCAGAGATGCCTTCAAGCTCGATGTTGAGTTCGGGGGTCTTTGACTTGGCGTTTTTGGTCGAGTCGGCCTGAGCCTTTTTCTTGGAATCCTTCGAGGCCTTGGCGTCGGCTTTGGCCGGAGCCTTTGCGCGCGAGGCCTTCAGCTCTTTCTGAAGATTGAAGTCTTCGGGCGAGAGGCGGTAGCGGTCATAGGCGGCCTGGTTGGTGAAGGCGAGAAGCACGTCATACTGCGATCCCCATGAAGCGTGGCTGCGCATGCCGTAGCGGTTGCTGAGGAAGAGGATGGCGTCGCCGCCCATCACCCAGCGGGGCGAGTCGTTCATGTAGGCCGTGTTGGTGATGTTGGTGATCGAGCCGTCAGTGGCGTTGATGATCGCGATGTCGAAATAGGGAGAGCGGCGGTGCATGTCGACCACGGCCACAAGCCATTTTCCGTCGGGTGACCAGGAGTATTCGAGCTGGCCGTCGCGGTCGTTGCAGATGTTGCCGTTGGTGAGGCGGCGCACCTTCTTGGAGTCCATGTCCATCACGGCGATGTCGCGGCGGTCAATGGTGAAGGCCATTTTCTTTCCGTCGGGCGACATGACGGGAGTGGCGCGGTCGGTGCGGTCATTGGCGGGGAAGACGGCGCTCTCTTCGATCAGAGTGGCGTTGGGGAAGTTGGGGTCGGCCTCGCGTCCGATGCGGGTGCTGTATATATTAAGGTGGCCGTCGCGGTCAGAGGTGTAGTAGAGAGTGCGGTTGTCCTTGCCCCATGCGATGGCGCTTTCGGCGGCAGGGGTCGAGGTGATCTGACGGGTGGTCTGGTAGTCGACCGAGGTGACGAAGATGTCGCCGCGGTTGGAGAAGGCAACCTGCTTGCCGTCAGGCGAGGCTACGGCACCGCCTGCACCGCTGACATTGCGTATGCGCAGCGGTTCCGACTGGTCGGCAGTCACGTCGATCTTGACCTTGGCAGGTTTTGAGCCGGGGCGCATGGTGTAGATCTCGCCGTCATAGGTGAACGCCAGAGTTCCGTCGGCTCCGCGGGAGAGGAAGCGCACGGGGTGGGTTGTGAAGTTGGTCAGGCGTGTGGCCTTCGAGAGATCGTCGGCAGGAGCCGAGTAGACGTTGAAGCTGCCGCCGTCACGCTCGCTCAGGAACCAGAGGGTCTTGCCGTCGGGGCTGACCACAGGGTTGCGGTCTTCGCCGGCGCGGGCGGTCAGGTTGGTGTGGCGGCCTGTCGAGGCGTCATATTTCCAGAGATCGCGGGTGACAGACGAGGTGTGGTGTTTGCGCCACTCGTCTTCAAGACCCTTGCGGTCAACGTAGACAAACGATTTTCCGTCCGGAAGATAGCTGACAGCCTCGGCGGGAGTCGAGAGGATCTGTACAGGGCGTCCGCCGCTGACGGGAACCTGATAAAGCTCGGTCTGCCATGAGGCGGGGAAGAGCAGTGAGCCGGGGGCGTCCTGGATGGCAGCCGAGTAGACCACGGCTGATCCGTCGGGGGTGAAAGCCCACGGGGTCTCGGCGACGGAGTTGAAGGTCAGGCGTGTGGCTTCACCGCCGTTGGCATCCATGATGTAGATGTCGGCGTTGCCTTCGCGGTCGCTGGTGAATGCGATTTTCTTGCCGTCGGGCGACCATACGGGCATCGCCTCGTAGGCCTGGTTGGATGTCAGACGTGTGGCACTTCCGCCGTTGGCGGGGACGGTGAAGATGTCGCCCTTGTAGGTGAAGGCGATCTTTGAACCGTCAGGCGAGATGCGTACGTCGCGGAGCCACATCGGAGTGACGGCTCCTGCACCGAAAGCCGCGCCCAGAAGGAGGGCGGCGAGGAGGTTGCGTTTCTTCATACGGAAAACAATATGGAAGTTACTTTGCTTGATTGGAAAATTCGATTGACTGGGTCGGCGTTCTGTGGAGGATCACGGGCGGATGGAGGCTCCGGAGCCGCGCTTCTGGAGGAAGTCGGCGAGCCAGACTCCGAGGAGGATCATGGCGCAGCCGCTGATTCCGATCAGGGTGATCTTCTCGCCGATGAGCAGGAAGGAGAAGATGAGGGTCACGACGGGCTGGAAATACATGTAGTTCGAAGCCTTGACGGCCCCGATCTTTCCGTTGATAACGGCCCACATCAGGTAGGCGAACAGAGAGCAGAAAAGGGCGAGGAAGAGGATGTTGAGCAGCAGCTTGGGTTGCATCAGAACCACGGGCGATGTGATCTGCGGCTCGATCAGCAGGAAAGGAAGCGCGGTGAGCACTCCGTAGAAAAAGGTCTTGCGGGTGATGAACAGGGCGCTGTAAAGAGGGTTGAGCTGCTTGATGATGATGCTGTAAATGGCCCAGCAGAGGGCTGCGAGCAGGGCAAGGAGGTCGCCGAGCGGATTGATGCTTAGTGCGAAACTACTGTTGAAGATGACAAGCCCGACACCGACGAATGCCACTGTCGATCCCAGCAGCGTGGCCTTTCCCGGACGCTCTGAGCGGTAGAGGAAGCCGACAAGGAGCACAGTGAGCAGCGGAGAGAGCGAGGTGATCAGGGAGACGTTGCTGACAAGCGTGTATTGCAGGGCTACGTTCTCGGAGATGAAATAGATCGAGCCGCCGAAAAGGCCGGCGAGCATGAAAGTGAACTCGTGGCGCCATGAGTTGCTGCGGATTCTGTTGTGGCAGAAGAGCAACAGAGCGATGTAAGCGATTGCAAAACGGTAAATGTAGACTTCGATAGGCGAGAGGCCGTTGTCCATCAGGACTTTTGTAGAGATAAACGAAATACCCCATCCCGTTACTGCCACAGCCGCGCCGGCATGATAGATGAGGTTGCTTCCGGCTGAAAAACGCTTCGTTGACATAAGAAAGCCAAAAAATCGGACACCTGCGCGCCGGTTGGTTCACTGGTATTCAAGCGCGCAAGGCGAAAAATTTAAGGTTAACCTTCGTTTTAGACGCGCAGCTATCAGCTGACCGGTGCCAGTTATGCCGACGGAAGGATTTGACGTCAACCATAACTGATGGCAAAATTAAGAATTTTTTGTCAAAGATCACACTCTGCGGTAAAAACTTTATGTCTTTGGCAGATGTATTATCTAATATAGGCGCAGGAAAGCTGCAAAACACCCCGGATTGTAGATTTTATTGGGATATGTTGAGGGATTTTCCTATTTTTGCGTCTGAATTAACACGTTAACTTAAAAATATTAAAAGCAATGAAACTCGCAAAAGCATTAGGGATTCCTGCAATGGCACTGTGTGTGCTGCTTTCGACAGGATGTTCTTCCTGGTCTAACACGGGCAAAGGCGCTGCCATCGGCGGCGGCGGCGGTGCGGCTCTCGGCGCCGGCCTCGGTGCGCTCATCGGCGGCGGCAAAGGCGCTGCTATCGGTACGGCCATCGGTGCTGCGGTAGGCGCAGGCGCAGGTGTGCTCATCGGTAAAAAGATGGACAAGCAGCAGGCTGAACTTGAGGCCGAGCTTGCAAAGCAGGCTGAAATCAAGCAGGTTACTGACGAAAACGGTCTCCAGGCCATCCAGGTTACTTTCAACGGCGGAATTCTCTTCCCAACCAACGGTACGACTCTCAGCGCAAGCGCGCGCACTGACCTGAGCAAGTTTGCCGCCTCGCTGATCAACAACCCCGGCACCAACGTGCAGATCTACGGCTATACTGACAACACCGGTACTCTCGCTGTCAACGAACGTGTTGCCACCGGACGTGCCGACGCTGTCCGCAACTATCTGCTCAACAGCGGAGTCTCAGCTACCCGCCTTTCTGCCGAAGGTCTGCCCATGCAGGACTACATCGCTTCGAATGAAACTGCCGAAGGCCGTGCGCAGAACCGCCGTGTGGAGATCTTCATCACTGCAAGCAAGGAGATGATCGACCAGGCCAACAGCGGAACACTCAAATAAGCCAACAGGCGTCTCGACAATTACAGATCATCAATTCTAATTTCATAGGATCATGAATGCGGGTGTGGGCGTTTCGGAAAACGCCTCCGCGCAGGCCCGGAGTCATACGGGACCGACCGCATTTTGACGCCCCACAAAAAAGAACAGGGCGCTTTCCGATCAAGGAAAGCGCCCTGTGTTGCGTTTATGTCTTTGGATCTTTACCTACTGCACACAGTGGATCTCGTTGTAGATGAGATTCAGCACGGTCTGTCCGGCTGCCTGCATTGCCGAGGGGTCGATGTTGTCAAGATTGTCTTTGACGGTGTGCCAGGTCGGTGCGAACGATCCTGTCTCGTCGTTTTTGGTCTCGATGATGTCGATTGCGGGGATTCCTGCTTTGTTGAGGAAGATGTGGTCGTCGATGACCGCGCCGCCGCTCTTGTTGATGAAGCGGTCGCCATAGCCTGAACGCTCGGCCACGGACCAGACTTTGTCGACGAGCTTGCGGGCTTCGTTGTCAGAGAAGAACTCTCGGTGGAATTTGGCATCCACTCCGCCCACCATGTCGAAGAGAATTGCGTAGCGGGGAAGCGAGTCGGTGGAATAAGGCATGTGTTCTACCCAGTACTGGGTGCCGAGACACCAGGTGTTGTCATGTGTGGAGAATCCGGAGGCCTGTCCGTAGTCCTCGGCATCGACAAAAAGCAGGTCGACACCGACTGGAGCTTCTTTCGAGTTGAGCTGACGGCCGATTTCAAGAAGCACGGCCACTCCGCTTGCGCCGTCATTGGCGCCGAGTACCGGTTGGAGCCTGTTTTCTTCGTTCATGTCAGAGTCGGCCCAGGGACGGGTGTCGTAATGGGCGAGCAGCAGAATGCGGTCTTTCAGTTCCGGACGGTAGGAACCCATGATGTTGCCGATCGGAAGAACGTCTCCGTTGAAGGCTTTGACTTCGCCTGTCTGGACGTTGACGTTCTGCGCGCCGTGGCGCTGAAGCTCGGAAACGATGTAGTCGCGGCAACGGAGGTTGGCCGGGGTGCCTGAGACGCGCGGCCCCAGAGCTACCTGACGGCGCACATAGGCGTATGCGCTGTCGCGGTTGAACGAGACAGGAGCTTTCAGACGCTTTTCTGCGGTGTGCGTCTCCTCCTGGCTTGTCTTTGATGATGTCCTGCAACCGATGGCGACAACGGCAACAGCAATGCAAAGCATTGCAGTATATAAAAAACGTTTCATGTTCTCCCTTCTGTGTTTGACTCTTCGAGGTGATTTTGCAAATTCGGCTGTGTCATTCACGACACAGGAGAGGTATTGTGCAGCAAAGTTACAACATAGTTACAAATTGTCAACAAATCTGTTACAAAATAATCGGCGTGTTAATTTTAATTAACACTATGGTAGCCCGCGGACTTGGATGTGAAAAAAGGCGCACACTCGCATGGAGTTGTGCGCCTTGTCTGTCTAATAGTTATTCTGTCGGTGTTCAGGACACTCTCTTATTTTTTGAAATAGCGGTTGTAGAGACCCTGGAAGCCCTGGCCGTGGCGTGCTTCGTCTTTTGCCATTTCGTGAACGGTGTCATGGATTGCGTCGAGGTTGAGCTCTTTGGCACGACGGGCGATGCGCATCTTGTCTGCGTTTGCGCCTGCTTCGGCTGCCATGCGCTTTTCGAGGTTTTCTTTGGTTGACCATACGCATTCACCGAGGAGTTCGGCAAACTTGGATGCGTGTTCGGCTTCTTCGATAGCATAGCGCTTGAATGCTTCTGCGATTTCGGGATAGCCTTCGCGGTCAGCCTGGCGTGACATTGCAAGATACATGCCGACTTCTGTGCATTCGCCTTCGAAGTGGGCGCGGAGATCTGCCTTCATTTCGTCGTCGGTGTCTTTGGCGATGCCGATCACGTGTTCTGTCACGAATTCGAGAGCTGCGCTTTCGTCAAGTTCTTTGAATTTTGAACGGGGAGCCTTGCAGAGGGGGCAGATTTCGGGTGCTTCGTCGCCTTCGTGAACATAACCGCAGACGGTGCAGATGAATTTCTTTTTCATAATTTTGGGTTTTAGATAATTATACGATATATTTTTATATTTTGATTCCTATGTGTGAGATCGGTGTGGACTGATGACGTCAGATGTTGTTTTTGATGCAGTGCGGACAGGTTCCGCGGAAGATGACATCAGCCGAGCGCACCCGGTAGCCTGGGGCGGGGAGGGGGAGCGAAGCCGGCATCGTGAAGTTTACGTCGGTCACGCGTCCGCATTCCGTGCATAGAAAATGGGCATGGTCATGCTGTGAGTAGTCCCAGCGGGCGCCGTTGCCTCCGGTCTCGATGCAGCGGATAATGTCCGCTTCTGTCAGCAGGCGCAGGGTGTTGTAGACAGTCGTGCGCGATAGTGTCGGGTTTTCGGGCTGAAGTGATCTGAAAATCTCGTCAACAGTGGGATGCACCCGGTTTTCCATCAGGAACCTCAGGATCACCATCCGCTGTGCCGAGGGTTTTACGCCTTTGGCCGAGAGGGTGTCAAGGATTTCCGAGGTGGTATAATTGTAAGAGTGCATCGAATTTTAGTTTTTAATTGATTTTAAATTTGTAATTATTACAATTTTAATTCGGATGCAAAGATAGTGTCTTTATTTCGAAAAATCAATAGTGGAATTAAGATTTAAGTGTTAAATTTTTAAAAACGGGTAGTGGCCGCTCAGGTGATGGTTTCATTTTTGCGTAAAATTAAACGGGAGCAGCTTCGCGCGGCTCCCGTTTATGAGTTTCCAATAGGTACAATTTCTAAGGTAAAAAAGATTGTTTTAGGTTCGTGATGCAAAGGTAGGCCAAGATTTGGCCTCTGACAAATAATTCTATATGTTTTCCAACATAATTTTATATCAAAGAATTTGCAATTATTGCAAATTTGGAGAATTTAGGCCTGTATATCAATGAGATGTGCAGATGTGAATTTTCGTTCCTATTTTTTAAAATATATTAATAAAGTGAACTTTTTTGATTTTTCAGCCCTCGAAAATGTGAGTTGAAAGGGCCTTTCCATCCCAGACGGCATAGCTGAAACGGCTGATCCAGTCGCCTAAAATGACTATTTCAGAGCCATTGCCGAGCGGCTTTCGAAGCAAAATGTGGCAGTGGCCGAAAATGAAATAGTCGACTTTCGGATTGGAAGGATTACTGTTGTACTTGCCGGCAAATTCGATCAGCGAGTCACCGGCCCGTTCGGAGGCAACATAGCCTCCTTGCTTGCGCGAGTGTGACGACCAGGAATGGGCGAAACCGACAGTCCATCGCGGATGGATGGCGGCGTAGAGGCGCTGTGCGGTGCGGTTGCGGAACAGTGAGCGCAGACGGCGGAACGACCAGGGGAGACGCCCCACTCCGTCGCCGTGCTCCAGCAGGAAGCGGTGTCCGTCGATCTCCGTGACGAGGATTCCGTCATGGACTTTCAGTCCGATCTCCGAAGGGAGATAGTCGAAAATCCAGATGTCATGGTTGCCTTTGAGCCATGTGATCTCGACTCCGCTGTCGGCCAGCTGTGCAAGGGCGCCGAAAAAGCGTGTGAATCCCCGCGGGACCACGTTGCGGTATTCCCACCAGAAGTCCAGCACATCGCCCAGCAGATACAGACGGCGGCAGTCCTCGGCTATGGAGCGCAGGAAGTTTACCACCCGCATCTCATGAGCGCGCGGATCGCTGATGTAGGAGGCTCCTAAGTGGAGATCGCTGATGAAATATGTCTTGGTGCGTGTTGCCACTTGCTGTTTGGTTTCTTAGAGGAATCCGAGGTCGAGTTTGGCCTCTTCGGTCATCATGTCCTTGTGCCATTCCGGTTCGAAGACTATGCGGATATCGACACTTTTGATCCCCTCGATGCTTTCGAGCTTGATACGGGCATCGTCCACAAGGAAGTCGGCAGCCGGACAGTTGGGAGCTGTCAGGGTCATGTCGATCTTCAGATTGCCGTCGTCGTCCAGATCGATGTTGTAGATAAGACCCAGGTTGTAGATGTCGACAGGGATTTCCGGGTCATAGACGGTCTTGAGCATTGTGACGATGCGTTCTTCTATCTTGAGTTTTTCTTCGGGTGTCATGATTTTTCAGCTATTGACTTGTTACTTATATATTAATTAATGTGGCTGATTTCTAAGAAACAGGTTAATTCATGTGATTTAAACTGATTCTCAGTGGGCTTCCAGCCAGTTTCCGGCCACTCCGGCCGAGACGGTGAGTGGGACTGCGCCGTGATAGGCGTTTTCCATGCAGCTGACAACCAGCCGGTGCATTTCATCGGCCTCGCCGGGGACAATGTTGAAGATGAGTTCGTCGTGGACCTGCATCAGCATTCTTGAGCGGAGGCCGCGGGCTTCCATTTCGTTGAAGATGCTGACCATCGCCACCTTTATTATATCTGCCGCTGATCCCTGGATCGGGGCATTGACGGCATTGCGTTCGGCATAGCCGCGGACAACGGCGTTGCGCGAGTTGATGTCGGGAAGATAGCGGCGGCGCCCCATGCGGGTGCTGACGTAGCCCTGCTCGCGGGCTGTCTCAACGGACTTGGTGAGATAGTCGCGTATGTGGGGATAGGTTGCGAAATATCCGTCGATCAGTTTCTTGGCCTCGGCGCGGGCAATGCCGAGTCTTTCAGAGAGTCCGAAAGCCGAAATGCCGTAGATGATGCCGAAGTTTGCGGTCTTGGCGCGGCGGCGCTCATCTTCGGTGACTTCTTCGAGGGGGACACCGTAGATCTTTGAGGCCGTGATCCTGTGGATGTCATCGCCGGAAAGGAAGCCTTCGATCATGTCGCGGTCTGCTGACAGGTCGGCGATCAGGCGCAGTTCGATCTGCGAATAGTCGGCGCTCATCATCGAGTCGCCGGGGTCGGCGATGAAGGCGCGGCGTATCTCACGCCCTTCGTCCGTGCGGACGGGTATGTTCTGGAGATTGGGGTTGGTCGAGGAGATGCGTCCGGTAGCGGTGACTGTCTGGTTGTAGGACGTGTGGATCTTGCCGGTTTTGGGGTTGACCAGTGCCGGGAGAGCGTCGAGATATGTCGTGACCAGCTTTTTCAGCCTGCGGATTTTCAGGATGAGGCTGACAAGCGGCACTTTGGCTGCATATTTTTCGAGGATCTGCTCTGTGGTGGAATAGGATCCGCGGGCGGTCTTCTTGGCTTTCGGGTCGATGTTGAGGCGCTCGAAGAGCACCATGCCCACCTGGGCGGGTGAGCCGATGTTGAACGGTCCGCCGGCCATCTCGTAGGCCTCCTCTTCGAGTCCGCGGATGCGCTCTTTGAGCCGGGCCGAGAGGTCGGTCAGTACGCTTGCGTCGATTCTGACTCCTGTGAACTCCATTTCGGCGAGCACTCTGATCAGCGGAAATTCCACATCGGTCAGCAGTCCGCTCATCTCGCGCAGGGCTACTTCCTCGTTCAGCGGTGCGCGCAGGCGCAGGGCCAGGTCTGCCTCTTCGCAATAGCGTGCCATTGCAGCCTCGGTGGTCAGGGGTGTTTTCGGATGGCCCGGTTTCATGTCGGGGTCCACGCCGGAAAGCTCCATACGCAGATATTTCGACACGACATAGCGCAGCTCGTGCTTCATCTCCGGGTCTATCAGATAGTGGGCCACGGAGGTGTCGAAGTAGGGGGCGGTCAGGTTGATTCCTTCGTTTTTGAGCAGCAGATAGCCGCGTTTGACATCGTGGCTGACCAGAGTGGCCTGACCGGTGAAAAGCGGTTCGATCGCCGCGAGTATCTCCCGGCGGCGTTCCTGATTGTCGCCGGAGAGGTCTATGAACCATCCCTCGCAGTCTTTCACAGCCAGTGCGAGTCCGTCCCAGCGGGCTGTCATGGCCTCTTCGCCAACGGCATAGAATGACGCGCCGATGAATTGGGAGGATGCTATCCGGTTGACGGTTTCAGCAACCTCCGCAGGACTTGTCAGCAGGCGGTAGTCGCGGTCCTCGCAGGCCTGGGGAAGCGTTTCAGGCCCGGAGTTTTCTTCGGGAAGATCGAAGAGGGAGCCCATTCCGCTGTCGTCGGCAGCCGGTGCCGGCGTTTGGGGTGCGGAGATGTCGGCCTGCGGGGCCGATGTCTCCTGACGGCTCTTCGATCCGGCTTTGAGCCGTGCGGCCAGGGTGCGGAACTCCAGTTCGTTGTAGACATCCAGGAGCTTGTCGGCATCCATCGGCTTCCTGATGAGAGAGTCGATTTCGATCTCGACCGGAACGTCGGTCTTTATGGTCGCAAGATATTTCGAGAGACGGATCTTCTCGGCATTCTCTCTGACCTTCTTCTGGAGCGCGCCTTTCAGGCTGTCGGTGTTTTCAAGCAGATTTTCCACCGATCCCCAGGTCTCGATCAGTGTGCGGGCTGTCTTCTCGCCTACACCCGGACAGCCGGGAATGTTGTCGGAGGCGTCACCCTCCAGTGCAAGCAGGTCGATCACCTGCGAGGGGCGTGAGATCCCGTAGCGTTCACAGATCTTGGCCGTGTCGCGTATCTCGAATCCTTCGCCACGGAGAGCGGGACGGTACATGAAGATGTGATCGTCGACAAGTTGTCCGTAATCCTTGTCGGGCGTCATCATGTAGGTGTCATAGCCCTCGGCTGCGGCGCGTTTGGCGAGGGTGCCGATCACGTCGTCGGCCTCGTAGCCTTTGACCTCGATCACGGGGATCTGATAGGCTTCGAGAATGCGTTTGATATATGGGACGGAGGCTGTTATGTCCTCCGGCTGTTTGTCGCGGTTAGCTTTATAGTCGGCGAATTCCTCATGGCGGAAGGTCGGCCCTGACGGGTCGAAGCAGACTGCGACATGAGAGGGATTCTCTTTGCGCAGAAGTTCGTCGAGCGTATTGCAGAAGCCGAACACCGCCGACGTGTTGAAACCGTTGCCGGTGAAGCGTGGCGAGCGGATCAGTGCGTAGTAGGCACGATAGATCAGCGCGTAGGCATCGAGAAGGAATAGACGTTTCTCCATTTTTGTTACTTGTTAAGCGAGTGTAAAATTAGCCAAAATCCCTGACAACGCCGAAACTTTAAGAAAATTTGTAGCTGAATGTAAGTTTTTGTAAATTTGCACCTCATTATGACCGCACTTGCCGACATACGCCAATCGCTTCAGCCGGAATTAACCCGCCTTGACGAGCTGATCAGCAGCTCGCTTGATTCGTCAAACACCCTGATGAATCAGGTGATAGGCACTTATCTCCGCCACAAAGGGAAGCAGCTGCGCCCGATGCTGGTGATGCTTACAGCCCGTCTTTTCGGCGGAGTGAACGAAAACGTGCTGACCGCCGCCGCTTCTGTCGAGATTCTCCACAACGCATCTCTGATCCATGACGATGTTGTCGACGATTCGTGTCAGCGTCACGGACAGCAGACAATCAATGCCATGTGGGACAACCATGTGGCGGTTCTCGTCGGCGACTTTTTCGTCTCAAATGCTCTGAGTCTCGCAGTCCGCACCGCCGACCTGCGTGTCATCAACGCAATCGCCGACCTCGGCAAACTTCTCTCGCTGGGAGAGATGGACCAGATCTACAACGCGCGCTTCCATGAACTCAACGAGGAGGCCTATTTCAAGGTGATCTCCCACAAGACAGCCTCACTCTTTGTCTCCTGTGTGGCAATGGGCGGTTATTGCACCGGTGCCGACGAGGAATCAATCGAAGCAATGCGCAAGTTTGCCGAACTCTTCGGACTCTGTTTCCAGATCAAGGACGACATTTTTGACTATTTCGACTCGAAAGCCATCGGCAAGCCGACAGGCAACGATCTCCGTGAGGGCAAAGTCACCCTTCCGCTGCTCTACGCCCTCAATTCAACCTCAGGAGCCGAAAGCGAAGCCATGATGGCCCTTCTCCGCTCCGGCGAACCGCTTGGAGAGGAAGAAATCGAGCGGCTGCTCGGTTTTGCCCGCGACAATGGCGGCATTGACTATGCCTATACCACAATGCAGCGTCTCCGCAGCGAGGCCGCAGCAATTCTCGCCCGCTTCGACTCACCCGCTACGGCCCATTTCCTCGCCCTCTTCGACTACATCATCTCCCGCGAGGTGTGATTAAAAGAAACTCACAAGCAGAAAAGATATATTGCTAAAATTTTTGGAGAGTGTTGTTAAGCACCCTCCCATTTTTTTATAGTGGCAATATCAGATGTCCGCAAACGCCACCCCGTATGGGGTGTCCGCAGACGGCATCCCGAACGGGCGTCCACGCAACAAGGGGCAAGCCGCATTGGCGTCCTCCAATGCCATCCGGGCGTCCTGCTGCGAGGGATCCCGGACGGGCGTCCGCAGTGAGAGACGGAAATCCGGACGGGCGTCCGTAGGACGCAGATTTATCATAGCCCGTGACACCGGCGCGTAAGCGACAGGTGTCACGGGTTCGTGATTTTCATATATGGCAGGTGTCCGGCCGGACACCGATTTACCGATACAACAATTCAAAACAACATTCGGAAAAATCATCGTTATTTTGTAAATCCGTGTCCTACCGGACACGTCTATTGGGGGGATAATCCGTGGACCCGTGACGCCATAGCGTCACGGGCTACGATAAATCCGCGTCCTGCGGACGCCTACCCTCACCCCCCCAACCCATCTGGGATACCATTGATGATCCATGTCATACGGACGCCCGCCCGCTGAATGGTCTCTTACTCTTTGCTGATAGTGAAATGTACTTTCTGAAGACCGTAACCGCTGACATTCGCCAGCACGAGGCCGAAGTCAAGCGTCCTGCCGCTTTCATACTCGGTCACAATCTCATCGAACAGCTCCTGCGAGATCACATCTTTGAGATAGAGCGTTCCTCTTGTCAATCTAACCTTTTCAATCTTATCGGTCAACGGAGAGAGCACATAGGCATAATATGCCATCTTGCCGATGCGGTTGAACTCAAGGAAATCGGGAGAACTTTTGTCAATGGCAAATTCGAGCCGGATAGCGGCGAAACTCATGTCAAGCGAGATATCGCCATCCTTGTAATTCGCATAATGCATTTCCCCGTTGGCATTGATGACGAATGCGTCTTTGTAAAGGTCATAGATATGATAGGGGCATCTCTCCTCATAAGGGATATCCTCCTCCTTGTTGACTGTTATCTTATTGTCTTCTTTCGGCTCTTCAGGCCATATTCTGTCTTCCAGAATGGCAAGGAGGCGGTAAGTATAAGAGCTTGCGTCGGCCGGAGGATTGGCAAGGATCGTGCGACGGACTTTCAGGGTGTACATGTGGCCGATCTCGTAGTCAAACCCTTCAATGGCAGACATGGACAGATTTCGCCACTCTCCGGGGAAATCCTCGTCCATCACCCGGAGGCATGGGATGGGATACTTTCCCTCATAATCAAAGAGATCATACATTACGCCGGGTTCTTCGGATACAGACATGATAATGTCTTTGGTCTTGTCTTTTGGTCCATTGTCACTGCTGCACCCAATCATAAAAAGACAGGCAATGACAACAATGGGATAGATTAGTTTGTTCATATTGAAGATGTTAAGATCAGTTTATTCTGATTTTGAAATTCCGGTGCATTCAACAGGTCGTTTTGTCTGCATCATTTCTGTGTGCGACATGCCATATAAAGAAAAAGCGTGAGAGCCGTACTTGTTGCCCGTTCCGCTACTTGAGGCCCTGGAATTGCCTTTCACTGTGGAACGGACAACGCAGAAGCCTCACGCAGAATATGTGCAAACGCACCATGACATGACGCTCGCGCGTTGTCATGGAGTAATATACATATCCATAAGGCATCTACCGTTGTCTCATCCTTGACAGTGAGTTGAAGTTTTCCAGGTTTCAAGTAGCCAAGAAAGAGCGTCGAGTAAACGCATTTTCATTATGTTCCGGCAAACCGCAAGCGGTCAGCCTGTCATTGCCGAACCCTCCCGCGTTCTCCTCAGACCGAAGATTGATCCGAAAGGGACCGTGCCATTGTCCGTGGCAGTCTGCGTGAGAAGGTCTGCACTCGCAAATGTACAACTTAGTTAGTTGTTTTGCAATAATTAGAGTCACTATTCAGCGAATATTTCCAATCTAATAGCCTCATTAACCTCGTTTTCGGATGCACCATGGTGCATCCCTACCCTAATAATGAGGCTCTTAGGTTGGCAATATTCGCTGAATAGTCACTCTTAGGGAATAAAAAATTGCGCCTTCAGGCATGCCGATTGTATGAGGGGCATGGCTGAAGGCGTTTGGGGTTAAGCCGGTCTGAGTCTTTCGGCGGTCTGGAGCGATGCGAGGTGCTTTGGGACGGACTCAGATCGTTCAGCGGAGGGAGTCCAGGAGGGCCGGGGAGGGTGATTCGTAGTTGGTGATGGGGAGTGAGATTTTTTTCAGACGGTCGAGCGGGCAGTCAGGCTGTGTTACACCGGCGGGATAGGGCAGGCCGGAGAATTCACGGAAATATTGCAGACAGGCGTCTTTCCACCATCGGGCATCGGCGGCCTGGGTGCGCAGGCGTTCGGCCACGTCGGTGTGCAGGGCCGGATCAATGTATGGTGCGGCTTGCTGCCAACGTCGCTGATAGTCCTGGGCGGTGTTGACGCCGCGTTCGTAGTGGTAGCAAAGTTCATCCCAGAGGGTGCGCCCCGATTTGAGACGGTGGATCCAGGGGACATGGTGGAACCACAGCAGAAATTCCTCAGGACAGGCCGAGAGACTGTCGAGCCGCGAGCGAAGCGGTTCGGGGTATTGTTCAACGGCATTGCTTCCGGAGGAGGTGCGGTCGAATCCGAGGCCCTTGGTGTCGGCACGGTGATAGTATTTCGGGAGCCAGTCGGGACGTGCGCCGGGGACGTCACACCAAGGCTCAGGGCCGTAGTGATGGCCGAATGCGAAGATGTGGTGCAGTCCGAGGGGCATCATGTAGTCCACGACGGTCTCGCGGCTTGTGAGAAACATGTCGGTCAGGCTGTCGTATATGCTGTCAGGCACAGCTGACGGATTAGTAAACAGCCGGCTGTCGATCCATTCTTTTGCAATCTGTCCTGCCGACAGTTCCGGGTCCCAGGCGAGACGCCCGAAGGCATACCAGTTGGCGGCTGCGAGCGGATTGCCGGTCATGTTGTCGGAATCGCCGATGTTGGCCACTCCGGCGATGGCTTTGAGTGAGGATGGCCTGACGTAGTCGAAGAACTCCTTCCACATCGGGGCCAGGTAGGCCAGGTGGTTGGCATGGCCGAGATATTCCTGGGTCACCTGAAACTCGACCATCTCGTCGGTCTGAGGCATTGCCCCGAACAGCGGCGAGTATGGCTCGCGGGGCTGGAAGTCGATCGGTCCGTTTTTGATCTGGATGATGACGTTCGGATCAAACTGACCGTCGAGGGGCTGGAACTCCATATAGGCCTGCTTGGCGCGGTCGGCGTCGATCGGCGAGTAGACAAAGGCGCGCCACATGACTATACCATTGTGGGGCGCAAGCGCGCGGGCAAGCATGTTGGCCCCCTCGGCGTGAGTGCGTCCGAAATCCATCGGGCCGGGCTGACCCTCGGAATTGGCCTTGACAAGGAAGCCCCCGAAGTCGGGGATGAGCCGGTAGATCTCGTCGGCCTTGTTCTTCCACCATTGGCCTACATCCGGGGAGAGCGGATCGGCTGTCGGCAGCGAGTCAAGGACCATCGGAGATGCGAAGTTGACAGAGAGATAGACCTTTATGCCGTAGGGGCGGAAGATGTCGGCCAGACGCGCCACTTTGGTGAGATAGTCGGCGGAGAGGATGCGCGGCGAGGCGTTGACATTGTTGAGCACAGTTCCGTTGATGCCAATGCGGGCGTTTTCGCGGGCATATTCTTCATAGCGAGGCGAGATGCTGTCAGGAAGCGCTTCCCAGTCCCAGAGAGAATGGCCGGCATAGCCCCGCTCTACGGTGCCGTCGAGGTTGTCCCAGTGGTTGAGCAGGCGCAGGGCGAAAGCCGGCGACTCCTCACGCGGAATCTGCATTGAATCGCGCAGCAGAGAGTAGGCACCGTAGAGCGCGCCCCGCTCATCGGCGCTTGAGATCACTATCTTTTTGCCGTCGCGCCTGATGCTGAACGACTCGGCTTTTAGACCTGAGTCATGACGGAATTCTACCGGAGTGCCTTTCCACTCGCGGTCAAGCTCCCGCCGCGCCATAGCCGGTTCGGACGAGGTGCAGGAGGCCAACGAAAGCAGGACGGAGACGAGGATCAGAAGTTTGTGCATTGTGGGTGGGGGAGTGGTTGAGGTGGTGAATGGTGGGATTGACCGATTGCTGAAATAAGCCAAACTGGTCCGGTAAGTCTGAAACTTTAGCCTGGATTATTCATCCCAGGGGTCGCCGCCGCCGTCGATCGGGAGGATGCGGCCTTCGGCATCGTAGGTCAGTTCGCAGACTTTCAGGCTGCGAAGCCAGGATTTGCCTCCGGAGGGCACACTGTCGTGGTGGAAGAGATACCATTTGCCGCCATATTCGATGATGCAGTGGTGGGTGGTCCAGCCGACAACCGGCGTAAGGATCACTCCCTGATAGGTGAAGGGGCCGTAGGGGTTGTCGCCGACGGCATAGCAGAGCAGATGGCTGTCACCGGTCGAATAGGAGAGGTAATAGCGGCCATTGTACCTGTGGACCCAGGAGGCTTCGAAGAAGCGGTGGGGATCATTAGCTTTCAGCGGATTGCCGTCGGCATCGAGGACTACGATCGGGCGCGGTTCCTCGGCAAACTGGAGCATGTCGGCGCTCAGTCTCACACAGCGCGAGGGAAGTGCGGGCTGGTCTCCTTCTGGCAGTTCGGCCGATTCGAGGGCCTTGTTGTCACGGTAGCGCTGGAGCTGACCGCCCCAGAGGCCTCCGAAATAGAGATAGTATTCGCCATTGTCGGGGAGCACACAGATGTCCATCGAGTATGATCCGCGGATCGGATCCGGCTGAGGGATGAACGGACCTTCGGGGCGGTCGGCCACGGCCACTCCGATACGGAAGATGTCATTTTTGTCCTTGAGAGGGAAGTAGAGATAATATTTCCCGTCCTTTTCCGTGCAGTCGCAGTCCCAGAGCTGGCGTCCGGCCCAGGGGATGTCGGCGATGTCAAGCGCCTTGCCGTGGTCGGTGACCTTTCCGGTCATAGGGTCGCCGTCGATCGAGAGCACGTGCATGTCCTTCATGACATACTGGTCGCCGTTGTCGTTTTCGACATTCTCGCATTCCCAGTCATGGGAGGGATAAATATAGATTCTGCCGTTGAACACATGGACGCTCGGATCGGCCATGAAATCGTCAGGAAAGAGGTAGCGTTTATCGGGATTGAGCAGTTTCATGATTGTATTTCTTTTATAGACTTGGGTTATGAGTTGACTTTGTCTGAGATGTTGTCATTCCTTCTCTGCGGGGGCGAGGCGTTTGGCAAGGAAGGGTTTGAGCTGATAGTCGCGGTCGAAGAGCAGGGGATATTCGACGCGGCCTTTCATCGGGAAGTTGTTTTTCCATGACATTCCGTCGAAAGTGCCCCAGGCGGTCACACGCGAGATTACGTCGGCATGGCGCAGGAGGATGTCGGTGACGGAATCCATGCGGGAGTTCCACTCATCGGAAATCTCGGCGGGGAGTCCGTCGGGATAAGGATTGAAGAGGGTGTTGTAGACGATGCTGTCCGAGATGTTTGCGCTGTGGCTGACGGTCGGGAGGGCGCTCATGTCCCACTCGGTGATCATCACCTTGCAGCCAGTCGAGGCATAGGCTTCGATCGACTTTTCAAATTCCGAGAAGTCGGGATAGTCCATGCCCATGTGGCCCTGCATGCCGATGGCATCTATCCGCAGTCCTTTTGATTTCATGTCGTTGACGAGTCTGACGTAGGCCTCGCGCTTGGCGGGCATGTTCATGGCATAGTCGTTGATGTAGAGTTCGGCGTCGGGATCGGCCTCGTGGGCATACTGGAACGCCAGTGGGATGAATTCTTCGCCGAGAATCTCGTAGAAAGGCGACTTGCGGTAGCTGCCGTCGTCGACTATGGCCTCATTGACCACGTCCCAGCCCTTGATCTTGCCTTTGTAACGGGTCATGATGGTGGTGATGTGGTCGCGCATGCGTTCTTTGAGCACTTCGGCTGTGACCTGGGCGCCGGTGGAGTCTACGGCAAACCAGGGTGCGAGCTGGGAGTGCCAGATGAGGGTATGGCCGATGATAGCCATATTGTTGCGGGTTCCGTAGTCGACAAAGGCATCGGCATCGTCCCAGAAGTAGACACCCTCCTGGGGGTGGATTTCCTCGCTTTTCATGCAGTTTTCAGCTACGATCGAGTTGAAGTGGCGGCACACGATGGAATCTGCCTTCGGGTCGAGGCCCTTGACATGGTCGACATTGAGGGCTGTCCCGATGAGGAAGTCATCGGCGAAGTAGTCCTTAAGAGTCGGCTCCTGCTTCTCGGCTGTGCAGCCGATGGCGAGCAGTGCCGGGAGGCTGAGCAGTATGGCTGATGGTTTCATGGGGGGTATAAGTTGTGGGAGACTCGGATTTTAACTCTTGTTTTTAAACAATCTCTTAGTTTCTTGATTCGATTTCACGGTTGATGCGGTCGATGACATCGTCGTCAAGCTCGTAGCGCGAGATGATGAACATAGCCAGGGCGAGGAGGATTGCCGGGATGACTGCGACAAGCCAGAGAATGCCCTGCTGGGCGAAGGCTGTCTGCGTGAGGGCTTCTTTCTCGAATCCGACAAAGGCGAGCACAAGGCCGGGGACAACTCCGCCCAGGGCCATGCCGGCTTTGTAGAAAATGCCTGTCAGGGCGTTGACTATGCCGGAGATGCGGCGTCCGTGGGTGTATTCGCCGAAGGAGATCACTTCGGGGACGAGCGCCCACATGTAGCCGGTGGCCACGATCACTCCGGTCGATTTGATGAACTGCGCGATGTAGACAAGGATCATGTGTTCCTTGAGCGCGTCGATCATGGAGATGGCATAGAGCATTGCCATGCCGATGATGGCCACAAGAAGGAAAATGTAGAACATCCCTTTCTTACCAACCATTTTCTTGATTGCCGGGATCATCGGCATGAAGATGAAGGCGGGGATCGAGCCGAGTCCCATGAAGATCGAGAGTTCGGCGGCTGAGCCTCCGAGATTGTACTGGATGTAGTAGGCTCCCGCGGCATTTCCGACAGCCATCATGGCGAAGGCGGTCACGAAGAAGAAGGCGAGGATGCGCAGCGGACGGTTGTGGACAAATTCCATCCAGAGGTCCGAGACGCTGACATTTTCAGTCTCTTTGGAGTCCATCACAACCCGCTCTCTGCACTGCGAGAAGCAGAAGAGGAGCAGGGCGAGACCGACGCAGCCGTAGAGGGTCATGGTTGCGAACCAGGCACCGTCGTCCATCGACATGTCGGTGTTTTCCGAGGGGTCGAACAGGCGGAGGACAAAGGGGATGCCCATGCCGACGGCAAGACCGCCCACATTGGCCATGAACATGCGGACCGAGGTGAGCTTGGTGATCTCGGCGGTGTCGCGGGTGAGGGAGGCGTTCAGTGCGCCGTAGGGGACATTGACCAGTGTGTAGCACATCGAAAGTCCGACATAGGTTATGTAGGCATAGAGCAGGGAGCCGGAAAAGCCGTTCCAGAAGCAGAGGATTGCGAATCCGGTCAGCGGAATGCCTCCGAGCACAAGGTAGGCGCGATATTTGCCCAGGCGGGGATTGTGTTTGTCGACAAAGGTGCCGACCAGCGGGTCCCAGATCACATCGACAATACGCACGATCAGAAACATCACTGCGGCCACTGCCGGTGCGAGACCGTAGACGTTGGTGTAGAAGAACAGCAGATACATGCTGATGGTCTGATAGATGAGGTTCTGGGCGAGGTCGCCGGAACCGAAGCCGATGCACTGGAGCATCGAGAGCTTGTAGAAGCCTTTGGCTTCCTGCGATTTGGTCATGTTTATGCTTGCGTCCATGATTTGGATGGTGTGGTTTTGTCTGTTTGGAAATTTAGGTCTCTTAGAGGTCGTACAAATGTACGACCTCTTATATTCAGCCTCCCTATTACTTTTGGGGTGTTTGCGGCTGACTGTCGGAGAGAATCTTTTCGGCTACACGCTGGCCGAGGGTCTTTTTGTCGAGCGGATGGATGTCGTTCCACTCGCCGAGATCGGAATTTCTGACGAGAGTGGCGCCTGGAGTCTCTTCGGCTGCCTCGGCCTGACGTTCGCGCATTGTCTGCCAGGCCGCGCGGCCTCCGCGGTCGTCTTTGTGGAGGAAGTCGGCGAGTTCGACGATATAGAATGGCATGTCAGCATCGCCCGAAGCCTTGCGCCAGTCGGCGATCATGGTTTCGAGCAGGGCGGGATACTGGTTGCTGCGGCCTACGTTCGATTCGCCCTGATACCAGACGGCCCCGCGGACCGGATAGCTGATCACAGGTGAGATCATGCCGTTGTAGAGCACGCAGGGCATGTAGCAGTAGAACATCATCGGCGGCCCGGCGGGCATCGGGGTGCCCTGATGGTAGCGCCAAGAGCCTTCGAGCGTGATCTCATCCGGGCAGGTCTGTCCGTAGAGTGCATAGGGGCGCTTGCCGAAAATGATCTTGTAGGGCTTCTCGGCAACGAAGTGCGGGGTGCCGTTCTGAGAGATCAGGCGCACGGCTATCGTGTTTTTGCCCTCTTTGAGGAGACCTTCGGGGATAGGGTAGATGCGTGGCGGATACTGATAGGATGTGAAGCCGACCTGGCGTCCGTTGACCCACACGGAATCTGCGTCGACCACGCATCCGAGGCGCAGAGTGGCCGCTTGTCCGGCGTGGGCTGCGTCGATCTCGATCGTCTTGCGGAACCAGTGGGAACCGTTGACGGGGTTCATGCCGTCAGTGGCCCATGAGGTCGATAGGAGATCAGTCTCCTCCCATCCGCTGTCGTTGAGATCGGGGGAGTAGTATTTCATCGGGTCCTTTAAGCCGGGATCTGCGGCGTCGATGACCGAATTCCAGGCCTGATAGTTGCGCCATTCCTGCTCTTTGATTGCATTGCGGTAGGCTTCGGAACTGTACAGCGCTTTCTGGTTCAGATAGTAGGGATAATCGGCCAGGGCGCTCTCTGAGATCCATGACTCGACCGGAGTCCCGCCCCAGGAGGCGTTGATGATACCGACCGGAAGGCCTGTCTGTCCGTTGATGGCCTTGGCCGTGAAATAGGCCAGAGCGGAGAAGCTCATCACATCGTCGTCCACCGACTTCCAGGCCGTCGGGCTGACATCGCTGCGCTCTGCGTCGAAATCAAATTCTTTCGGGACAAGAAACTGACGTATGGCCGGATTTCGGTATTCGAGGATTTCATCGGCAAACATATCGGTCACGCGGCTGACAGGCAGCTCCATGTTCGACTGTCCGGAACAGAGGAGCACATCGCCTACGGCCACATTGCTGATGGTCTTGTCGCCGACAGTGATCGTGTAGGTCCTGCCGGTTTTCAGAGCCGGAAGCTCGGCGCGCCATTTGCCGCTCTCGTCAGCAGTGACGGTCGCGCTTTTACCTTTGATGACCTTGACGGTCACACTTTCGCCCGGATCGGCGGTGCCCCAGAGGGTCAGCGGCCTGTCGCGCTGCACCACCATGCCGTCTGAAATGATCTGAGGCAGTCTGACTTCGGCCTGAAGAGCCTGCGCGAGAGATCCTGCGCCTAACAGGACTGCGAATATCAGTGATTTATTCATATTTATAGAGTTTTACACGGAGGATTTTAAAGTCGTCGACGCCGATTCTGACGTGGCGTCCCTGGTGGGTCTCGTCGCCGTTGAAAGTGCGGAGTTTCCGCTGCGATCCGTCTTCTCCGACGGCAATCTCCTCGACAGATGCTAGCCCGATGCGGCACCCTTTCCATTTGGAGGACGTTTCGGCGCTGCGGTCGGAACCGGCGGCGAGAAAGCCGTCCTCGCCGAGTTTTTTCGCAGGTGTGGAGGCAACGCCCTCAGGCTCGAAGGTGATGACCAGTCCGGAACCGGCAACGATGTATTCCATCGGGGCCACCTTTATAATAAGGCCGCCTGTCGCGGGCCATGCGGAGCCGTCAGTGGCACGAGGATCCCAGGGGAGGGTGAAGTAGTGGCGAGCGGTGATCCTGAGTCCGTCGCGGTTTAGGATGCGTTCGGTCGAGTCGGCATCGAAATAGAAACCGTTCATCGACCCCTTGCCGAGATTGTCGGCGATCAGAGGTGTCAGACTGCGCAACACGGCGGTCCCGGCAGCCTGAAAGGAGGTCTCCTTGAGTCCGTCGCGGCTGTTGTAGGCGAAGGGGCAGAGTCCTATGGCGTTGTGCTCGCCGACGGTATATAAAGCCTGGGCTGCGTTGGGCTGCGCACATTTTATTTCGGGGATGAAAAGCGGATTGTCAGGCAGTGCGTAGGCTCTGACCCAGTCCATGAAGCCTGAATCGTAGAGGTCAGGAGCGAGTATATTGACTGTCGGTGCAGCCGCATGCCAGATGTCTTTGAGATGGGCGAGAGGTCCGGCAGAGGGATATTCGCCGGGCTTGCGGCCACGGGAGTTCATGGCTGCGTTGACGTAAAGCGGCATTGTCGGGAAGATCCCGCGGGCGATCTGTGCGAGGCCTTCCACGTAGCGCCCGTAGTTCCAGGCCATGAAGATCTCGTCGGTGTAGATGTCGTCGCCAAACACTTCGGTCCAGCTTCCCTTTTGCTTCATGCCCGCGTCCTGCCACTTTTCGAGGAGCTGCGGATGAAGTGATTTCTTTTGGTTGATGAGGTTGAGATGGGCGGTGAGAGCACCCGGCACACCTTTGGCATATTCTTTTTCGGCCAGTGGCGAATGGTCACGGGCATCTTCCAGCATCCCGATCTCGTTTTCGATCTGAAGGATGATCACGGTTCCTGCTGTGTCGGTGTCAGCGATGTGGCGCAGCAGTTTTGTGAATGCCGCTGCATCGGCATCGAATACGTTTTTCGAGAAGGCTGAGGCGATTTCCATCGGTTTGCCCGAAGCGGTGCGCGCCCGCGGATAGCGTTTGCTGTCCGCTTTGAACCATGCGGGGGCATAGCAGCTCATGGAGTTTTTCCAGGCGCCGAACCAGAGGACGCCGACCTTGATTCCACGTCGGGTGGCCTGGCTGACGATCTCGTCGACACTTGAAAAATCGAATTTGCCTTTCTGCGGCTCGATCAGCTCCCAGGCAATCGGAAAAAGCACCGTGTTGTAGCCGTGGAGGTCGGCCACGTCAAGACATCGGCTGACATCGTCGGCACATGAGGCCATTGAATTGCCGCATTCACCGCCGATGATTATGAACGGTTTGTCATCGACGATCAGTTTCGTGGCTGTGCCCTGACGCTCAAGACGAGATTCGTTGCGGGCCATAAGGGAGGTCCAGCAGAGCAGCAGGGTGATGAAAAGCACTGTTTTCTTCATGGTCAGTGAGAGATTCGGGGTGATATGAGTGGTGTGGAGGGAGGTTGAGGGAGAGAGATGTTTGAAAAACTCCCGCAGCCGGGTCAATAGCCTGGCCGTCGGCTGCGGGAGTAGGGGGGAGATTATTGCATTCTGTCAAGAATCTGTGCGATTACGGATTATTCTTCGGTCTCCTCTTTCTGATAGAGGTCTTTCCAGGCATCGCCTGAGAACTCGGCGCCGATGTCGAAGCCGGCGAGAGCGTCGCAGACTCCCTTGTAGGCAACCTTGCGCTGGTATTTGGCGTCAAAGATGTTTGGCGCATCGCCCTTGAACCAGTACTCGTGTTCTTTCTTGTTGTCAGAAAGAGTCCAGAGGGTGATTGACGACTGCTGTTCCTTGGGGATGTTGGTCAGATAGGAGGTGAGAATCATCTGATAGACTTCAGACTGCTGGATAAGCTGTGCGGCTGACGGTGTGATCTCCTTGCCTTCCTCGACACCGAAGTTAACGTCAAGTTCGGTGATACGGATGAGCTTGCCGGTTGCGGCGAGAGTCTGGAACATGGCGTCGACCTGAGCCTTTGAGATTTTAACGTTGACGTGCATCTGGGTGCCGATACCGTCGACCTTAGCGCCGTTGGCATCGATGTAGTTGACGAAGTCGATGAGTGCGGCGAGCTTGCCGGGGCTGGTCTCAAGGTTGTAGTCGTTGACGAAGAGTTTCACATCGGGGTTGGGAGCGTGTTTGCGGGCAAATTCGAAAGCCTTGACAGCATAGTCCTTGCCGAGGTAGTAGCCCCAGTACCAGTGCTGGTTGCCGACATCGTTGGCCCAGTTGAGGTTCAGGCCGCTGTCTTCGGTTTCAACCGGAGCTGCGTCGGGAGTGCCGTCGTTGGCGTTGCTTCCGAAGATGTTGTCGATACCGCGCCACTTGTTGTAGCCGTCGGCGATAGGTTCGTTGATCACGTCCCAGGCGTCCACGCGGTCACCCATATGGGTCATCACGTCCTTGATCCAGGTCTCCATAGCGTCGAGGAGGATGGCTTTCTTCTCTTCGGCCGACTTGGGAATGAAGGTGATGCTTGATGCACGGCTGGCACCTGCGCGTGAAACGGTCCTGGCGGCGCTTTCTTCGGTGACGTCGGTGACAACGATGTTGTCGATATAATATGTCATGTCGGGGATGTAGCCGAACTCAAGGTTGAAGTGCCACATGGCTTCGCCTTCGGCAAAGTCGAAGCTATAGTTCTGCATGACGAACTTGATCTGGGTCCATTCAGCGGAAGTCTCGAAAGCTTCGGTCCAGCTTGACTGATTGCCGGTCCAGTTGATCCAGGGCCATTCGTTGGTCATGCCTTTGAATGTCAGGCGGCCTTTGCCTGTGCCTTCTGACTTGACGAAGAATGATATCTCGACCTTCGAGCCTGGCATTGTAGGCATGTCGGGGCTGAGCACCTGAAGGTTGTAGGCTTCCTTTGAATCAGCACTTGAGATGAGCTTCATTACTTTATTGTTGCCCGAAGGTGTGCCGTCCATATCTATGACACTCACTCCTGCGCCTTCATTTTTGATAGTCCAGCCGTCCATTCCTTTTGAGAAATCGCCGTTGGGGCAGAGTCCGGCCGGAGCTTCAGTCTTTTCGCCGAATTCAAAGTCGTCGACATAGATGACGGCGTTTTTATTATTACCGAACTGGATGCCGATGCGGTCGATCTCTTTGGACTCGTTGTACTCGAAAGAGCCTTCGCAGAGAACCCACTTGTCGCTAAGAGAGAAGAAATCCTTGTAGATTCCGGCGTAGCTATTCGAGTTCTGGCCTACGAACTGCACCTGGACATTGTCTGGAGACTTGGCCCAGAAACGGTAAGCGTAGGTTTTTCCTTCTTCAAGATTGTAGCTCCACCAAAGCTGGCAGTCATAGTCGACGGCGGTCTTGTCGTCACACTCAAGACGCAGAGCATAGTCCGACTCATGACCGGGCGATACGACACTCATTGAATAGTTGCCCCAGTCGCCGATCCATCCGTTCTTGGTTCCGTTTTCGAAATCTGAGTTGGTGATGATGTTGTTGATACCGCTGTTTCCGGTGGAAGGGAAGATAGGTTCCGGCGCGATGAGCGATTTGAGGTAGGCCTGCTGCTGCTGGGTGTGCCAGAGGAGGTTGTGGCCGTAGAATTTCATGCCCTGCGGGAGTGATGCGAGTACCTGGTCTACGGTGCTGAAGTCGATGGTGCCGTTTGATTTCATCAGCACGCCCATCTTCATGGCGTTGCCTAAGGTGATGCCGGTGAAGTTGGCATCGACCGTGGCTTTGTAATCGGGATCGCTGAGATACATGTCAGCCCCCATGCCGATGGCAAGGTTCAGATGAGGCTGATACTGGGCCACGTAGTCCTTGATCGGTTTGTAAAGAGCTATCTGTTCCTGGAGCTGGAGAGGGATTTCAGAGATCTCCACCGTCGGGTCGCCCGGTTTCCATTCCATGATCTGCTCGTCACAGGCGGTGGCGAGAAGCGCAAGGGCAAGTGTTGCGGCGGAATATGTGATTTTATTGCGTTTCATAATGTTGGTCTCTTGGATTTAAGATTTATTCTTCGGTCTCTTCATCTTCGGGGTAGTCGGAGATGGTGACAAACTTGTAGGGGACAATGCGCCAGTTATCTACGTAGATCTCCTGGGTCGAGAGTGCCGAGGGGAATTTGGCTACTGTTTCTTTGCCCTTGTCGTTGGTGTAGGTCACCTCGATGTCTGAGTTGACGAAGCCCATGCCGAACTGCTGGTTCGAGGCGTCGTTGCGCAGGGTGATCACATCCTGGAATGTCGGTGCTACGGCTTCTTTGTCTTCAAGAATCTTCTTGTAGTTGTTGAATTCCGACAGAGGTACTGTGACGGTTGTCCATCCTTCGGTGAAGAAGGGGATGCTTGCCGGATTGCCCTCTTTGTCGGTGCCGAGCCAGGGGATGTAGAAGTAGGTGTTCGAGCTGCGTTCGTCGCCGTTGTAGCCGCTGAAAGTGATGTTGTTGACCAGGGTGATGACAACCTGTCCGGTGACGGCCCAGGGGTTGGGGACATAGACTTCAAACTGAAGTGCCACTTCGGTCAGAGGCGTTGTGGCGGGGATGAAAGGAGTCATGCGGGTCCAGTCTTCGGTCTCGTGTTTGTTGCCGGTTGTCCAGACTTCGGTCGCGCGGGGCTTGGCCGAGGAGATGCCTCCTTCGTTGATAAGACGCTGGGGGATGAGCTGACACACCTTGCCGTAGCCGGTTCCTAAGGGATCGTCAACGAGGTCGGTGTCATAGATCATGGAGACTCCGGGCTTGATGTTGTCATTCTCGTCTTTGTTTGACGAGCCCCAGAATCCGTGGACGCCGTTGCCGTCGAAGTCGAGAATCATGCAGTTGCGGTTGTTGAAGAAGTCGGGCGACTGGGCCTTGCCGTTGGCGCCGTCAGACTGGATGCAGCCTGCTTCGCTGACTCCTGAAGGCATCACGAATGAATACCATTCGCCCTTCGGGTCGTTTTCGATGTTTTCAGTCACCTGAACGCCACCGGGGAGGGTGATGAGATAGGTTTCGTGGAGCGAAGAACCGTAGACGGTCACTTTCTGTCCGGCAGAGGGGAGAGTGTTGCTCACTGAGGTGATCGAGGGGAAGGCGGCGCGGATCTCGAATTCATAGACGGTCTCTGTTCCGTCCTTTACAAGGCGGATGGTGTTGCGGACGGTCTCGTCGGCCTCGGTTATAGGGGTTTTGCCGTTAAGAGTCACGAGCATGGACTTGTCGGAGACATAGGCGCGGTTGAAGTAGGTCTCATAACCGTTGATGTAGACTTTCTTCATGCCCATGAATCCCTGGCCCTGGAGGCGGATCATCTGGCCGAGGCGTGCGAACGAGACTTCGCGGTCAGGAACGGATGATTTCACGTCTTCAAGGAAGACTTTCTCGATTACGATTTTGCGGCCCTGATATTTGTCGTCGAAATATTCGTCGTCTTTGTTGCAGGATGCAAAGCCTGCCGACAAGAGGACTATGGCGGTGAGCCAGATATATTTTAAACTTTTCATGGAGTCGGATTATTTAAAAAGGTCGTTAACGTTGATTTCACGCGGACCGAATTCGTAGGCCACCGGATCTTTGCCCAGAAGCGGGTTGCGGCCGCGGTCAACGTCGGAAATCGGGAGTGTGAGATGGGCGACAGTGGCTGTCGATACGTCGTCGGCATCAGCTGTCTTGGCATACTGGCAGTCTTCGCTCTCGTCCCATGCGTAGGAGGCGTTGCGGTCCTGATGGTTGAGATAGTTGACCACTTCCGACTGCTGATAGTAGGAACGGCGCAGAAGATCGTACCAGAAGAGGCCTTCGAAGGCAAATTCGATGCGGCGTTCGTAGATCAGGTCAGAGTAGCTGACAGAGCTGAGGCGGGGCATTCCGGCGCGTTCGCGGATGCGGTTGAAATATTCGGTGTCGTTTGTCGATGCGCTGTTGCCCATGGCGGCTTCGGTGTAGTTGAGATAGACTTCGGCGAGGCGCATCATGTAGGTGTTGACGCCTGATGACTGCTGGTAGCTCTGGCCGTTGTCGTCGAGCTTGCCGATGACGTGTTTCTTGACGTTACACTTCTTTTCGTAGTCGGCTTCGGTCACGTTGTAGATATATCCGTCGTTTTTGGTGTTGAGGTCGGGGTAGACTTCGCCGACGGTGCAGATCGAGTAGTGACGGCGGATGCGGTCTTGCGGATCGTAGGTGCGGACAAGGTCATAGGAGGCGTATGTCGCGTTGCCCCAGTTTGTCTCGCCGACCATTGTCGACCAGCTGAAGAAGGCCGAGATTGCGTTGTTGGCGCCCCAGCCGATTGCATCGGTCGAGCCTGAGAGCCACTGGAGCTGGAAGACTGATTCCTCATTGTTGTTCCAGGTCTTCACGGCAAAGAGGTCGCCGTAGTTGTCAAGGAGACGGTAGGGGCCCTGGATGCACTTGAGGGCGGCTTCCTTGGCGAGATTCAGATAGTAGGGGTTGCGGTTGCCGCGGTCGAAGTCGGTGGCGATGTTGGTGCCGTCATATTCGCCGTCGGTTGTCAGACCCGCCATCGAGAGATAGAAGCGTGAGAGCATGCCGAATGCGCTGTAACAGGTGACGCGGCCCGGATTGGCCTGGCTTTCCGAGAGGTTGGCGGCGGCATATTCCATGTCGCGGATGGCGAATTCCATCACGTCGGTCATGCGGTGGGCCGGAGTGACGGTGTTGGCCGATGCCTCGATTGTGTTGGTGTAGATGATGCCTTTGTTCCAGAGAGAGCCGATGTACCAGTAGGCGAGACCGCGCATGAAGCGGGCTTCGGCCATGCCCTGGGTCTTGGCGGCTTCAGAAACCGCAGAGCTGCTGTATTTCTCGATACGGTTGATGACGTTGTTGGACTGTGCGACCACGGAGTAGAGCGCGTTCCATGAGTCTTCAAGACCGGGCGAGAGAGCTGTTTCGGTGAAGTTGGTGTAGGGGAAGATGTAGTCCGACCATCTTGCGGTCAGGTTGTTGGCGCGGCCGTCGCCCATGCTGTAATAAGCCTTCTCGTTGAAGTTGTTCCAGACATAGTTGTAGAGAGGCGAGGTGGTCGCGGCGACGGAAGCGTCGCTGTCGAGGAAACTTTCGTCGTTGCCCTGGGTGGTGTTCTGTGTTGTCAGGAAGTCGTCACACGAGATCATCGAGAGGCTTCCGGCCACAAGGACAGCTGAGATTAATATGTTTTTCTTCATTGCTGGTTTCGATTAGAATGATACGTTGAGGCCAAACGTGTAGATGCGCGGTGAGGGGTAGCGGCCATAGTCGACTCCGGTCATGAGGGCATCGCCGTACATGGCGCCCACTTCGGGATCGAGACCTTTGTATTTGGTCCAGGTGTAGAGGTTCTGGGCGCTGAAGTAGACGCGCACGTTTTCAAGATAGAACTTGTTGACGATCTGACGGGGCAGAGTGTAGCCGAACGATACGTTCTGGAGACGGATGTAGGATGCGTCTTCCACAAGCAGGTCGCTGATGCGTGTGAAGTTGGCGTTGGCATCGGTGCGCTGGAGGGCGGGGAGAGTCGTCGAGCCGGGATTGATCACCTGGAGGTTGCGGTAGTCGGTGTCGGGGAGCGAGGGATCGATTACCGATACTCTTGCGAAGTTGAGCGACGAGCGCAGGATGTTGGAATTCTGGCGCGGGTCTTCGATGCGCATGCGGGTGAGGTTGAGGGCCTTGTTGCCGTAGGCGCCGGAGAACATTACGTTCAGGTCGAAACCTTTGTAGTTGAATGTGTTGCCGAAGCCCCAGGTGAATTTCGGTTCGGGGTTGCCGATGAAAGTGCAGTCTTCGGCGTTGATCTTGCCGTCTTTGTTGATGTCTTCGAAGATGTAGTCGCCGATCCAGGTGGAGCTTTGTGAGATGGTGTTGCCTTCGGGGATGGCCACCTGCTGGATGTTGCCGGCGGCGTCATGGCGGTAGAAGTCTTCGGGCTTGTCGAAGCGTCCGATCACTTTATAGCCCCAGAACTGGCCGATGGGCTGGCCTACCACTGTTTTGGTCACGATGTAGTTGGTCGAGCTGGGCTGGAAGGTTTTTTCGATCGACGAGCTTGCGGTGTCAAGCGATTTGACCTTGTTGCGGTTGAGCGAGAAGACAATGTTAGAGGTCCATGAGAAGTCGCGGTTGGTGATGTTGGTGGTGTTGAGTGTAAGCTCTATACCTTTGTTCTCGATCGAGCCGACGTTGCCCCAGGGGTTGCTTGCGGCGCCGTGTCCGGCAGATCCGAGGAAGCCGGGGAGCGGAAGCTGGAGCAGGAGGTTGTCGGTTTTCTTATAGTAGAGGTCGGCTACTAATTCGATACGGTTCTGGAGGACACCGAAGTCAACACCGAGGTTGTAGGAGCTGGTCGATTCCCAGGTGAGTTCGGGATTGGCGGTATTGCCGGTGAGCACGCCGACACCCCAGGGAGTGGTCTTGTTGGCGAGGAGCGCCATGTAGGCGTAGTCTGAGACATTCTGGTTACCGGTCTTGCCCCAGCCGAGACGGAGTTTGGCGTTGTAGAGCCACTGAACGTCGCGGAGGAAACTTTCCTGTGAGGCGCGCCATGCGAGGGCCACAGCGGGGAACCAGCCCCACTTCTCGCCTGCGGCGAACTTCGAGGAGCCGTCGCGGCGGATGGTAGCGGTCAGGAGGTAGCGGTCGTCAAACGAGTAGAACGCGCGTCCGAAGAACGATGCGAGGGTGTTGATGTTTCGCGAACCTGTTGATGTCGAAGTGCTGATGTCGCCTGCCGAAAGGTCGGGAGTTGTGTTGTTGAGGAAGCCTGATGTGGTGCCGACCTGTGTTTCCCAGTAGCTCTTGGAGATTTCCTGGCCGACCATCACGTTGACATTGTGCTTGCCTGCGAAGGTGTTGTTGTAGTTGAGGATGTTGCGCCATGACCAGTACTTGGTGTCAGTCTTGGTCCAGCGTGAGGTGCGGATGTCCTGGGTCTTGATGCCGAAAGTATAGTCGGGCATGTAGTAGTAATACTTGTTCAGGTTGTAGTCGCCCGAAATTTCGGTCTTGAGGGTCAGGCCTTTGTAGAGAGTGGCTTCAAGATAGGAGTTGAAGCGGAAATTGACTTTCTTGTTCTTGTTGGTGATGATGGTGGCGAGGCCTACGGGGTTGTCAGGCATCCAGACATCGTCCGGTCCGTCAAAAGTGCCGTCGGGAGAGGTCACGGCCACTGTCGGCTGCTGGATGAGGGCGCTGATGATGGTGTTGTTGTCAGTGCCTACATTCTGCTTGGAGTCTGTGAATGAGAAGTTTACTCCTCCTCTAAGCCAATTCTTGATCTGAGAGTCGAGGTTGGAGCGCAGAGAGAAGCGCTTGAAGCCTGAACCGCGGGCAATACCGTCCTGATCGAGATAGCCGCCTGAGAATGCATAGGTTGTCTTCTCGTTGCCGCCGGAGACGGAGATGCTGTGGTTCATCATGAATGCCTTGCGGAAGAGTTCGTCCTGCCAGTCGGTGCCTTTGCCGAGGAGGTCGGGGCGGATGAATGCCGCGCTCTGGTCCACGGAGCTGATGTATTTGGCGCGGTAGTTGTGGTGTTCGGCATATTCGCGCAGGTTGAGCATGTCATATTTCTTGGGCATTTCCTGCCAGCCGAGATACATGTCGTAGGTGACAGTGGCTTCGCCTGACTTGCCGCGCTTGGTGGTGATCATGATCACACCGTTTGACGCGCGCGAACCATATATAGCGGTTGCGGAGGCGTCCTTGAGGATGTCCATCGACACGATGTCAGAGGGGTTGATGGAGCTGAGGGGGTTGGAGGTCTCGTCGTCGGTAGTGGAGTCGATCACCACACCGTCGATCACGAAGATAGGCTGGTTGGTTGCGTTGAGCGAGTTGATACCGCGGATGCGGATCGAGGTCGATGCGCCGGGCGTACCGGAGTTGGCCTGGATCTGCACACCGGCCGCACGGCCCTGGAGCACCTGGTCGATGCTGGTGGCGATTGATTTTTTGACAGCGTCTTCGCCTACGGAGGTGACAGATCCGGTCAGGTCGGATCGTTTCATCTGTCCGTAGCCGACAACGACTACTTCGTCAAGCACTTCGGAGTCTTCTTTGAGGACGATTGTCAGGTTTGTGCGTCCGTCGACAGCCACGGTCTGTGTGGTGTAGCCTACGTAAGAGACAACGAGAGTAGCGTTTTTCGGAAGATTCAGGCTGAAACGACCGTCAACATCGGTCGCAATGCCGTTGCCTGAGCCCTTTTGTTGGACTGTCGCGCCGATCAGCGGATCGCCCGCTTCATCCTGCACGGTTCCCGTCACTGTGATGTTCTGGGAGAAGGCCCATAGCGGCGTCATGCAGACAAGCCATAATACTATGGACCTGAGATTGGTTACTGTGCACTTCATGAAATGAAAATGGTTTAGGTGGATTAAGGTAAGAATATTGGTTTGTATTGATTGGTCAGTAGAGTTTTGATCCATTGCAAAGATATGGATTTAATCTATTTTTCAAAGAAATTTTAATGAAAATAACAGAAAAATTTCATCAAAATGTCCATTTGAGGCTAAAAATGTAAGAAATAAGATAAAAAATGCAAATTTTGGATTTTCGAAGGCAAAAGAGGTGCTTTTATTGTCTAAATGTCTGTTTTTGACTTCTCTGAGGGGCTTATTGTATTTTGTTCGCTAAGAATGTTCCCCTCTATCGGGAGGCGGGAGCGGAGACTTGTTGTCCGCTGAGCGAGACGGCGCCTTCATCGGCGAGGGCGCGGATGGCTGCCAGGATCTGCTCACGCGGACCTGTGCAGTTGCTGAGGATTTCTGCCACTGTGCACCCTCCTGCGCGTGAGGCCTGGTAGACAATGCTTTCGTGCAGAGACCTGGCGGTGTTTGCGCGGTCTGATGCCGAACGGCGGCTGCGGCAGACGTCACATTTGCCGCAGTCTCCGGCCTCGCTTTCGCCGAAATAGCGCAGCATGCCCCGGACCCTGCATTCGGTGGGGTTGAAGGCGAAGTTTTTCATGGCCTCGATGCGCAGGGCCATGCGTTCGCGCTGCCGTTCGTAGACTTCAAGCGGCATCTGGACATGTTTGGGAAGTTCGCGCGAGGTGCTGTAATATATATATGGTGTGGTGCGGCGCGGCACGTAGTGGATCGCATGGATGCGCCCCAGATAGAGCAGCGCCTGATAGACCTGTTCGGACGAGAGGCCGGTGGAGCGGGCGATGAGCAGTTCGCTGATGTAGACGTAGTCGGCGAAGAGTCCGGTGTAGTTGCGCAGCACGCACTGGAACACCTCTTCGGCATCGGCTGTCAGTTCGAGATCATAGAGCTGGTCCTTGCGCATGATGACCATGAGGCGCGAGCGTGAGGTGGTCTCGTCGATGTATTCGAAGTAACCGGCGCGGCTCAGAAGAGTCAGGGCGCTGCGTGTCGGCGTCGGGGGGAGGGAGTAGGTGCGGCAGAAGAGGTCGAAGTTGAATTCATAGAGCATGCCGTAGCCTTCGCCGACGGCTACGCTCAGGAAGTTGCCCGCGAGTTCGTAGATGTGGCGGATGAAGTCTTTGTCGGGGAAACTTTCGGTCAGGCGGCGGCTGAGTGTGGCCTTGTCGCGCGGCGAGGTGATGACCACGGCGAATGACTCGCGTCCGTCGCGTCCGGCCCGCCCGGCTTCCTGATAGTACTCTTCGAGTGAGGAGGGGAGGTCATAGTGGACCACGGTGCGCACGTCGGGTTTGTCGATTCCCATCCCGAATGCGTTGGTCGCGACCATTATGCGCACGCTGTCATCTTTCCAGAGGTTCTGCCGCAGGTCTTTTTCCTCAGGGTCAAGTCCGGCGTGATAGAATTCGGCGCTGATCCCCTCGCGGCGCAGCAGATCGGCGATCTCGCGGCAGCGTCTGCGTGAGCGCACATAGACTATGCCGCAGCCGGAGGTTGCGCGCAGCACCCGCAGCAGGGTCTCTTCCTTGAAGTCGGCATAGCGCACGATGTAGGAGAGGTTGTCGCGTGTGAAGCTGCGGGCATAGACTCTGGGCGATCTGAAACGGAGGACGCGCATGATGTCGGCGGTCACCTCAGGAGTGGCCGAGGCTGTCAGCGCAAGGATCGGGACCTGCTCGCCCACGGTTTCGCGCAGGCGGACCACTTTCAGATATGACGGGCGGAAGTCATAGCCCCACTGCGAGATGCAGTGGGCTTCGTCGACAACGATGAGGCTGACGGTCATGGCCCTCAGTTCGGCCATGAAATTGTCGTTCTGGAGGCGTTCCGGAGAGATGTAGACGAGTCTGACCTTTCCCAGACGGCAGCGGGTCAGGCCCAGTTCGGTCTCCCGGCGGGTCAGTCCTGAGTGGAAGCTGACGGCACGGATGTCGCGCTGGCGCAGGTTGTCGACCTGGTCTTTCATCAGAGAGATCAGCGGAGTGACCACGACGGTGAGGCCGGGCAGCAGTAGCGCCGGCACCTGGAATGTGATCGACTTGCCCCCTCCGGTCGGGAGCAGTCCGAGCGTGTCGTTACCCTCCAGGACTGAGTCTATGATCTCGCGCTGGAGAGGTCTGAAGGCGTCATAGCCCCAGTATTGTTTCAGGACGGACAGCGGCATCGGAGTGGCGGAAGAGGTGGAGTGGATGCGTGGGAGCTTGCCGGACGGTCAGCCGCTATTCGGGGTGGATCTCCTTGATGAACAGCTGGATCGCGGAACCTCCCTTGTGTTTGTTTTCCTCGATGGTGTAGCAGATGCTGAAGGGCTTTCCGGCGTGGATGTGCTCGAAGCTGGAGGCGCTGTTGAACACTATGCCGTTCATGACCTTGCCGCAGGTGCTGTCGACGAGTTCCAGCTTGATGTGCTCGCTGTGGCGGCCGACGAGTTTCGAGGTGCCGAAATCGGTCACTCCGCGGGTGCAGAAGACGGGTTTGTTGTTGCCCGGCCCGAAGGGGTTGAACTGCTTGAGCAGCGAGAGGAATTCGGGGGTGATTTCCGCGAAAGTCAGATAGGCGTCGATGTCAAGCTGTGGTCTGAGCTGTTCGGGGCGGATGTTGTCGCTGACAAACTGTTCGAAGCGGCGGGTGAATTCCGGGATGTTCTCTTCCTTGAGCGAGAGACCGACGGCATAGGTGTGGCCGCCGAAGTTCTCAAGCAGATCGCGGACCGATTCGACAGCCTTGTAGACGTCGAATCCCTGCACCGAGCGTGACGATCCTGTGGCGAGGCCGTTGGAGAAGGTCAGCACCACGGATGGTTTGTAGTACAGTTCCGTCAGGCGCGAGGCCACGATTCCAATGATCCCTTTGTGCCAGTTTTTGTTGTAGATGACAATTGATTTCTGGTCGGAAGTCATCTCGCCGCGTTCTTCGAGGATGCTGTTGGCCTCCTCGGTGATCTGCTTGTCAAGCTCCTTTCGGTCCTGATTGTAGCGGTCGATCTCTTTGGCGCGGGCATAGGCGTCGGCCACGTCGCGGGCCACAAGGAGGTCAACGGCTTCCTTGCCGCTCTGCATGCGGCCCGATGCGTTGATGCGGGGGCCGATCTTGAAGATCACATCGCTGATCGTTATCTCGCGGTTGCCGAGTCCGCAGATGCGGATGATGGCTCGCAGCCCCATGTTGGGGTTGGAGTTGAGACGCTTCAGCCCGTGGTAGGTCAGGATGCGGTTTTCGCCGACCATCGGGACAATGTCGGCGGCGATGGAGACGGCGACCAGGTCCAGAAGCCCTTCAAGTTCGGCGCTTCCCAGACCGTTGGATATGGCGAAAGCCTGCATGAGCTTATAGCCCACGCCGCAGCCTGAAAGATGGGGGCAGGGGTATGTGCTCCCTTCCAGCTTGGGGTTGAGGATGGCGACCGCCGGCGGCAGTGTCTCGTCCGGGACATGATGGTCGCAGATGATGAAGTCTATGCCCAGCGTCCGGGCATATTCGATCTCTTCGGTTGCTTTGATTCCGCAATCGAGAATGATAAAAAGTTTGACCCCTTGACGGGCGGCCATGTCGATGGTAGCCTTCGAGATCCCATATCCGTCCTCGTTTCGGGTCGGGATATAGTAGTCGATATGAGAGTAGAAGTTACGCAGATACTTGTAGACGAGCGCCACCGCAGTGGTACCGTCCACGTCGTAATCTCCGTAGACCATAATCTGCTCCTTTGACCCCATGGCACGGTTGAGCCGGTGGACGGCCTTGTCCATGTCGGGCATGAGAAACGGGTCGTGCAGATCCTTCAGCGAGGGGTGGAAGAATTTCTCCGCCTCTCTGACCGAGGAAATGCCCCGTTGCACAAGCAGCTCGCTAACGGGCGGCACTCCGGCATAGCTTCTGGCCAGCTCGGACTCCACTTGTTGTTCGTCGGATGTAAGGGGACAGTAATTCCATTTACTTGTCATTTATGTTGTTTCTTTTTTATTTCAAAAGAAGGCGGAGAGGGGAGGTGCGCGATCATTGCAAGCGATAAGGCACTTCGACCCTACTATTTGCAAAAGTACGCAGAATAATTGGATAAATTGTCATAAGAAATGTTATTTATCCTTTAATGGAAGTAATGGAAATGATATGGACTGCCTTGTTTCGTGGCTGCCCGTGGCTGCCGTGTCGAGCGCGGGGATGTCGGCCGGGGACTGAGGGGTCGAATGGGTCAGGCCTGCCGGTCGTCTGATGCGGGGACCACGTGGACGTCGAGCTGCGGGAAGGGGAACGAGAGGCCGGGGGCGGCGGTGATGGCGTTGTAGAACTCTTCGTTGTGGTCAAAGAAGACTCCCCAGTAGTCGGCGCTGGCTACCCAGGCGCGGACACTGAGATTGACCGAAGAGTCGGCCAGTGCGCTGACAACTACAACGGGGGCTTTGACCGAGGGGGCTTCCGGCTTTTCGTCCCACAGGACGCGCCGGTCTTTGCGGAGGAGTTCCAGGATCAGCGAGCGGGCCTGGTCGATGCTTTCGCCATAGGAGATTCCGATGGTCCAGTCGACCCGCCGGTAGGGCTGGATGGAGTAGTTGTTGATGCTTCCGGTCGACAGGCCTCCGTTGGGGATGATGATCGACTTGTTGTCAGCGGTGCAGATTATGGTGTTGAAGATTTCTATGCGGGTAACTGTTCCGGCAAAGCCCTGGGCTTCGATGTAGTCGCCGACTTTGAAGGGCTTGAGCAGGAGGATCAGCACTCCGCCGGCAAAATTCTGCAAGGTGCCGCTCAGGGCCATGCCTATGGCTACGCCTGCCGAGGCGAAGAGGGCGAGAAAGGAGCTTGTCTCTATACCGAGGATGCCTATGACGGTGACGATCAGGATGAAGTAGAGGACGATTCTGACCAGCGAGAGCACGAAGGTGCTCAGCGAGGCTTCGACCTGCCGCCGGTGGAGTATGCCGTAGACGAAATTGTAGAGTTTGCGGATGATGTATTTGCCTGCGTAGAATACGAGTATGGCTACGGTCAGCGAGATTGCGAAATGGACCATATCACTGATCAGCGTGTCGATCAGCTGGTCGAAGGAGATGTTTTTCAGTGCGCCGCTCTCCTGGGCGACAGTGGGGATTGAATCAGTCGGTAGGATGTCGAGTTGAATCATTTTTCAGGATCGTGTCAAATTGTACTTTTCCGTATCAGTTGAAGAGAGGGGCGGCAGACACCACGTCGAGCCACCAGAGGGTCTTGTCATAGCCGCGATAGCTCGTCTCTTCTGCTTTTTTGATTATAAACGAGCCGAGGCCGCCGTAGGTTCTGATCGCTATGCCCGTGAAGTCCCGTGAGGTCGTGGCCTTATAGAGGATACACTTGTCAAATGCTTCCTGCCAGGCGGCGAGCAACTGAGGCTGCTGTCTGCCGAGCAGCTGCATGTAGTCTTCCATGTCGTAGACCGGACGCGTGTTGCTGTACACCGGATCAAGCGGGTTGAATCTCTGTGACAGGCATTGGACGAGGCCAAGATCTTCAGGATAGGAAGTTAGAGTGGCGAAGATATCGCGCGAGGCTTGCGCAAGATCGTCGAGGCCGGAGGTGTCGACGACAACCATCTGTGAACGCAGGCCTTTACCGCTGAGGTAAGTGTAGGTGTTTTCGGCAGCGCGGACCATGTCAGGCGCGTCGCTTGCGAAGAAGGCCGGGAGATTGAGATGATAGGGCATTCCTTCGCCTTCCACTTCAGTGGGCGAGCCGGTGATCACAGGAGTCACGTCGCGCAGCTCATAGGCAATCTCGACAGTCCCCATCAGGCAGCAGTCAAAATAGATGAACGAGAATTTCTCCCCTTCGAGAGCCTTGCCGAGTGACGAAAGACTCATCCACCGGTCGCGGTCCGTGCCGTAGGAGCGTGAGACCATCGATGCATCCATGTCTTCTGGGTGGGTCATCCAGGCTGTGGCATGTCCCCAGAAGACCATTCCATAGTCTTCGGCGGGAGCGAGAGTCTTCATGTCGGCGAGCACCTGGCGCATGCGGCCTATCTCGACCGAGTAGAGATCCGGGTCGTCGGGGTAGGTCTTGAGCACTGTCTCGCCCTCCGGAGTTATCTCGATCAGCTGCGGCGGGTTGCCTTGGGCTGTGTAGGGGCGGTTGTAATAGACAATCAGACGACCTCCGTTGAGAGCGCCGTCCCTCACCCCTTGCTTCATCTCGGCAAGGTCGTTGCGGTCAAAACTGTTGTAGGTGCCGAGGTTGTTGTCTGCAAGCATATAGACCAGCACCGTGCGGCGGGTGGTCATCACCGGAGGTTCCGGCGGATCGGGCGGATTCGGTGCGGGCGGCTCATCAGCGGATGTCCCGCATGAGCTTAGGATGAACAATGAGCACAGAATGAGGAGCAGACTTAGCAAAAATCGGTGCATGAGAGTGAGTTTCAATCGGTTTAAGCAGACGAATTTACGAAATTTTTATCATAGGAGTCATTTCCGATCTGAGATTTTAGGATTTTTTGTGAAATGAACAAAAGCAGCACCCGTGCCGTTCGTGAATAAAGGGAGAATCTTTCGAAATGATCTCCAGGGCTTTGCTTTGAATTGTTTTAGGCTAAGTTAACATTGTGGCCGCCACAATAAATTAAATTTAACACAGAACGATACTATCTTTGCTATTGCCGCAAGGCAGTCATCAAAACCATCACATTATGAGCGATCAACTTAAGATATATTGCGTCAATCTTGGCGAATACATACCCGTCAGCGGCGGACAGACGCTGCATCAGATCTATGAAGCTATCCGCGACCGCCTGTCATTCACTCCGGTCTGCGCGCGGGTCAACAACAAGACCGAAGATCTCTCCTTTCCGGTGTTCATGCCGAAGCAGGTCGAGTTTCTGTCCCTCGAATCGCCCTCAGGCCACAGATGCTATATCCGTTCGCTCTGCATGGTGCTCTACCGCGCTCTTGAGACTCTCTACCCCGGTGCCCGCCTGGTGATCAGCCACTCCGTTTCGCGCGGCTACTATTGCCGTCTGGAGGATGTCCATGCCGATGCCAACGTGGCGGCGGCCCTGAAAGAGGAGATGCGCCGTCTGGTCGACAGGGATCTGCCTTTCGAGCGCAAGGAAAGGCTGACACCCGATGTGATCGAGATCATGCGCCGCCAGGGGCTTCACGACAAAGTCAAGCTGCTCGAAAGCCTCCATGAGCTTTACACCGTCTACTATCGTCTTGACGGCCTCTGTGACTGCTACAACGGCAATCTTGTGCCGCGCACCGGAATGCTTAAGGTTTTCGACCTGCTTCCTTATGAAAAGGGGCTTCTGCTGCTCGGTCCTGATTCCGCCGACGATTCGCGTCCGGCAACTCCGCTGGCCCAGCCGAAACTCTACCGGGCTTTCACTGACTATCTGAAGTTCAACTCCATCATCGGCATCCGCGATGCGGGCGATGTCAACTCCGTTGTGGCCGGATCGGGTACGGCGATGATGATCAACGTGGCCGAGGCGCTGCACACGAAGTATATAGGAGCCATAGCTGACCGCATCACCGAGCGCTACCATGAAGGAGGCGCGAGGGTTGTGCTGATTGCCGGCCCGTCCTCCTCAGGCAAGACCACATTCACCAAGCGACTTGCGGTCCAGCTGCTGACCAATCTGCTGAACCCGGTGATGATCTCGCTTGACAACTACTTTGTGGACCGCACGAAGACTCCGCGTGACGAGAGCGGCGACTATGACTATGAGTCCCTCTTCGCCCTTGACCTTGAGCTTTTCAATGATCATCTCAACCGCCTTATCAAGGGCGAGCGGATTGAGCTGCCTTACTATAACTTCGAGCGCGGCGAACGTGAATACCGCAAGGAGAGCATCGCCCTTGACTCCAATTCGATTCTTCTGATCGAGGGCATCCACGGCCTGAATCCCGAACTGACCCGCGATGTGGCTCCTGAGATGAAATACCGGATCTATGTCTCGGCCCTCACGACTCTTGCCATTGATGACCACAACTGGGTGTCGACAACCGACAACCGCCTGCTGCGCCGCATCATCCGTGACTACAAATATCGCGGTACCAGCGCGCTTGACACCATCCGCCGCTGGCCGAGTGTGCGCCGTGGCGAGGAACGCTGGATTTTCCCCTATCAGGAAAACGCCGACTCGATGTTCAACTCCTCGCTGCTTTTCGAGTTAGGCGTCATGCGCGACGAGGCAGAGCGGGTGTTGCGCAACGTGCCGCGTGATCTGCCGGAATATGCCGAGGCCCACCGTCTGCGCAAGTTCCTGTCCTACTTCTCCTCGATCCCCTCGAACATGATTCCGCCGAACTCCCTGCTGCGAGAATTTCTCGGCGGAAGTTCCTTCCATTACTGATTCCTATAAAGGGAGTCATAAAAAAGACAGACATAAAAAAGGCCGTATCCTGCTAAATGCGTCGGATACGGCCTTTTTCAGTTGTCGTTTATGTGTCGGACGAGGGAATGTTACATGTCAACGGTCTGTACAATCGGGTTGTTGCCGGGGTTCTGGAGCACACGGATGGGATAGGGCATGATCCACAGGTGTGAGTCAGGGGCAAGGGTGTAGGTCACACCGTCGATTGTCTTTGTGAGAGTGCGCGGATAGAGACCTTCCTTGTTGAGGCGGCGATAGTCGCAGAAGATCACCTGAGTCTGCACGAATTCGTTGGCCTTGTCGTCGATGATCTTGTTGATGGCCTCGGTCTGGTCGGCGGCTGTCAGATCGTGGTAGTAGTCAGGCAGGAAACGTGTGCGGCGCACGGTGTTTACTGTCTCCAGAGCGTCTTCCCACTCTCCGGCACGGGCCTGGCATTCGGCTTTGATGTAATACATCTCGGCTGAACGGATACCTCCGAAGTTGGGGACATTGCCATAGATTCCGCGGTAGTATTCCACTCCGGCTGCCGTCTGGTAGTAGCGCCAGTGAGCGAGCAGGCGGATGTCGCCTTCCTCGAACTTCTCGGCGCGTTCAACCGGCAGTGTCAGACAGCCGGCGGTCTGGCCCTGCCAGAACATTGACGATGCCTGATGGTAGATATAGTTTTCGGGATTGTCCATTTCCGGGTTGGTTGTTGTCGCTCCGCCCCAGTCAGCTACATTTTCGATGCGAGCCTTGTTGTCGTTATAGAATTTCACCCAGTCGTAGAGCGCGTCATTTTCGGCGAGCGCGTATTCAGCGGCAGTGCGGGCCTCCTCATAGCGGCCCATCGAGAGGAGCGCACGGGCAAGCATGCCGTAGCCTGCGGCCTTGGTCGGGTGCAGAATGGTCTCGCCATAATGCGGGAGATAGGGGATGGCAGAGTTGAGGTCCGAAAGAATGAGGTCATAGACCTGTTGGAGGGTGCCCTGTGGCGAGGGAGCCTCTACGGATGCCGAAGTTACGATGGGCACGGAGAGCTTGTCAGTGGTGGTGCTCCAGTATTGGTCGGCATGGTAGTTGACAATGTAGTGGTATGTCATGGCGCGGAGCACTTTGGCCTGTGCCACGAGCATACGGCGCTGCTCGTCGGTCGCTTCGGTGGTATTCATGCCGTCCTCGATGATCAGGTTCCAGTAGAACATCATTTCGTAGGCACTGAAGTAGGGCATGAAGTCACCGCTGTTGATGAGCGTGCGGTTGACATCTGCGAGATAGAGGTAGTTGGCACGGGTGAGTTCGTTGCTGTTGAGCGCAGTCGGAGAACGGAAATAGTCACCCAGGAGGAAGAGCAGCTGCTCTGTCTCATAGTTAGAGGTGTTGTTGTTGCGCATGAAGGCGTTGTAGTCCTCCCAGGTCTTGGGAGTTTTCTGGCCCTTCGGGATGTCGTTGAGGTAATCGTTACACGACGAGGCTGTCGTCAGTACGATACCGGCAAGCATGACTTTGGATAATATATTGTGTATAAGTTTCATTGTGATTGAGAGATTAGGCGTTTATAAGCCGAGGTTGAGGCTGAATACGAAGTTGGGGTTCTCCTTGCCGCCGAGCAGGTAGTGGGCCTTGCTGTCCATGGCGATTGTGGCCACGTTCTCTACCGACACTCTGAACTTCACAAGTTTGAAAGCAGCTTTGCGGCTGAGCTGTGAAGGCAGGATGTAGGATACGCCGATGTCACGGATGCGGATGTTTGACGCATCGTAGATGAACAGGTCGGAGTAGCTGTAAAGCGAGCTGCGGTAGGAGTTGTAATTGTCAGTATTGTTGGAGAAAAGCAGGCGGGGCACATCGGTGTGTGCTTCGTCGCCCGGTTTGGTCCAGGCCTTCATGATGTCCTTGCTTGTGGATGTGATTCGGCCGGATGTCATCGAGATGTTCGGAGTAAGGGTGTCGCGCAGTTTATGACCGAAAGCGAAGGTGATCATTGCCGAGAATTCGAAGTCTTTCCACTTCACCACGTTGGAGAACGAACCGCTGTGCGGAGGTACTGTTGTTCCGCAGTAGACGATGGCGTCCACGTCGCGGATATCCTCGGTGGTCACGTTTCCTTCGGCGTCATAGATCTGAGGTTCGCCATCAGGGCTTACGCCTGCCCAGCGGTAGGCATAAATGCCGTTGTAGGGGTTGCCGACTGTGGGATAGGATGTGGGGAATGTGAGTCGCGAATTGTAGAGGGTAGGTTCGATTGAGATGCTCTTGACCTTGTTGTGGTTGAGCGCATAGAGCAGAGTGGATGTCCAGGTGAGATTCTTGTTGCGGATGATCTGGCCTGACAGTCTGAGTTCGAAGCCCTGGTTGTTCATGGCGCCGTTGTTGGTGGTCAGCGTGTTGAAGCCGAAGCCCTGGGTTGGCGAGCCGTTGATGAGGGCAAGCAGGTCGGTACTCTTCTTGTGGTAGTAATCGATGCTACCCCACAGGCGGTTGCGCAGAAGGTCGAAGTCTACACCGACGTTGATTGTGCGGGTTTTCTCCCAGCGGATATCCTTGTTTGGGGGAGCGATGACCATGCCGACTGTGCCGAATGCGCCTGAAAGATATTGCGCGGTGAGATATGGAGCCGTGTTACGGCCGATGTTACCTCCGATACCGTAGGAAGCGCGGAGCTGAAGGTTGTTCATCCACCACAGCTGGCTGAGGAAGGCTTCGCGGTTCATGTTCCAGCTTGCGCCGACTGACCAGATGGGTTTGTTCTGATATTTGGAGCTGGTGCCCCAGAGGTTCGAACGGTCCCAGCGGAGGCTTCCGGTGATGTTGTACTTGTCGGCCAGAGAGTAGGAGGCATTTCCGTAGAACGACACGAAGCGGTTGGTGATCTCGTGCATCGACTCCATGTTGGACATGTTGAGCTGTGCGGCGCCGAGAATGCCCGACATATAGGCGAGGGTTTTCTGGTTGAAGGGCTGCCAGGTGAGCAGTTCGGGATCATAGCCGAAGTAGGTGTTGTCGGTATAGGTGATGCGGTTTTCACGCACTTCCTGACCGATGAACACGAGCAGGTTGTGGAGATCGTTCAGACGATAGTTGAAGTTGAGCTGATGGCGGAAGTCATAGCCGCGCGATTTCATTGATGTGCGGTACATCATGTCCCCTTCGGGAAGATTGTAGAGCAGCTTTCCGGAATAGGAGTCTCTGGTGACAAAGTTGTTCAGAAGGCTGGTCACATTGTAGCTGTTGCGCTTCTGGAGATAATCGGTGTCAGTGTTGCCGGTTTCGTACTGGAACTGCGCGTCATAGGTGAGCCATGATGTGAGGTTGAATCTCAGCTTTGCAAACATGCGGGTGTCGAGGCTCTTGGCCTTTGAGACTCCGTAGCCGAGTTCGTCCATCGGGACAAGAACTTCAGGCACCATGCCGTTCTGAGCGATTGTCTCGCGGCGTGAGGCGTTGCTTGGTGAGGGAGCGGCGATGTAAGAGCCGTCGTTTGCAACGAGTCCGTCGTATGGAAGGAAGTTGAAGCCGGGATTGAGCAGGTCGTATTTCTGGAGATTTTCGCGGCCATATTTGATGTAGGCGCCGATGTCGGCTGTAAGCCAGCTGGCGAGCTTCATCTGGTCGGTGATGTTGATGCCGAGCGAGTGGTCGCCGTGGTTGACATCTTCATAGTTGTGTTTCCAGTATGTGGCCGAAGCGTTGAAGCTGTTGCGGTCGGATGACTGGGCCACACGCAGGTTGTACTGCTGGTGGAAGGGGTTGCGCTTGCCGTATTCCTTCACCTGGTCATAATAGTTGTAGCCGAGTGAGGCGAGCGAATTGAGGCGAGCATTGCCCTCGTCCATGGAAATGGCGCCGGTGTACATGTCAAGCAGCGTGTTGACACCCATGCTCGGCACTGCGCCGAGACGCAGGTCGTCGGCCACCTTGGCGGCGGAGGCACCTCCGGCAAGCAGTTCGGGATACTGGGCAGCCCAGGCGCGTTCCAGTGCGATCACATCGGCTGCATTGGTGCGGTTGCTGACATAATCGGAGTATTTCTGCGTGGTGAGCGTGGCCGAGAAGCTGATCTCACGGCCCTGCTGGGCTTTCTTTGTAGTGATGACGATGACGCCGTTGGCGGCTCGCGCACCGTAGATTGAAGCTGCGGCGGCATCTTTCAGCACCGTAACGCTCTCGATATCCTCCGGGTTGAGGTCGGGCATGTTTTCGGTGGTCGAGCCTACGCGGTTCATCGAGGTGTTTTCAACCGGAAATCCGTCGATGACCACAAGCGGGTTGGCGATGGCGTTCATTGTGGTGATACCGCGGATCTTGCCGTCGACATAGCCTGCGATATTGCCTTCAAGGATGTCCTCAAGATTGTCCATGCGCCGCAGTTGAAGGCTCTCTCCTGAAATTTTCTGGAAGGAGCCTGTCGACTGGGCTTTTGAGATTGAGGAATAACCGGTGACCATCACTTCGTCGAGCATGGTCTCGTTGTCGTAGAGGGTCACATTATATGTCCCCGATTTGCTGACTGTCACCTTTGCCGGATTCTTGCCGATGTAGGTGAATTCAATGATGCTGCCGGAGGGGACCTTGATCAGATATGCACCGTCGATGTCGGTCACAACCACATTGTTGGATCCGGTCTGAGTGACTGTTACGCCGGGGAGAGGTTCGCCGTCGACATCGGCTACGATGCCTTTGGCTTCAGCTGTGCCTGAGGATGCCTGAGCATAGGCTGGAATCACCCCCCCTAAAAGTATTGCCATGATACATAGCGCGTTACGTATCACGGAATTCCATGCAGGAAAGAAAGTATTGTTTGAATTGAACATAAAACTGAGTGATAAGTGGTTATTCCATAAGTTTGCGGTAGCGGCGGCGTGGCGGTTCTTTGCCATCGTTGTGGGCTTTTTTGAACTCTTCGTAGTCAGAGTAGGAACCTTCATAGAAGATGACATTGCCGTCTCCTTCAAACGAGAGGATGTGGGTGCAGATGCGGTCGAGGAACCAGCGGTCGTGGCTGACGACAACGGCACAGCCAGCAAAGTCCTCAAGACCTTCTTCGAGCGCGCGCAGGGTGTTGACGTCGATGTCGTTGGTAGGTTCGTCGAGCAGGATCACGTTGCCTTCCTCTTTCAGGGCCATCGCCAGGTGCAGACGGTTGCGTTCGCCGCCGGAGAGCACTCCGATCTTCTTTTCCTGGTCGGCGCCGGTGAAGTTGAAGCGTGAGAGATAGGCGCGGGCGTTGACGTCGCGGCCTCCCATACGGAAGCTCTCGACACCCTGCGAGATCACTTCATAGACGCTCTTTTCGGGCAGCAGATCGTGGTGGGTCTGGTCGACATAGGCGATCTTCACGGTTTCGCCGACTTCGAATGATCCGGCATCAGGAGTCTCCTGGCCCATGATCAGGCGGAAGAGGGTGGTCTTGCCGGCGCCGTTGGGACCGATCACTCCGACAATGCCTCCCTGGGGAAGCGAGAAGCTGAGATCCTTGAAAAGCTGCTTCTTGCCGAAGGCTTTCGAGAAGCCCTGCACGTCGATGACCTTGCTGCCCAGACGGGGTCCGTTGGGGATGAAGATCTCAAGGCGTTCTTCTCTTTCCTTCTGGTCTTCGTTGAGCAGGCGGTCGTAGCTCGACAGACGGGCCTTGCCCTTGGCCTGACGCGCTTTCGGTGCCATGCGCACCCATTCCAGCTCGCGTTCGAGAGTCTTGCGGCGCTTGCTTGCCTGCTTTTCTTCCTGAGCCATGCGTTTGGTCTTCTGGTCGAGCCATGACGAGTAGTTTCCTTTCCAGGGAATTCCCTCGCCGCGGTCGAGTTCGAGGATCCATCCGGCCACGTGGTCAAGGAAGTAGCGGTCGTGGGTGATGGCGATCACTGTGCCCGGATACTGCTGGAGATGCTGTTCGAGCCAGTCGATCGACTCGGCGTCGAGGTGGTTGGTAGGCTCGTCGAGCAGCAGGATGTCGGGCTGCTGGAGCAGCAGACGGCAGAGAGCCACACGGCGGCGTTCGCCTCCGGAAAGAGTGGTCACATTCTGGTCATCGGGTGGGCACTGGAGGGCATCCATCGCACGTTCGAGCTTGGAGTCGATGTTCCAGGCGTCGGCGGCGTCGAGTTTGTCCTGAAGTTCGGCCTGGCGGGCGAGAAGGGCATCCATCTTGTCAGGATCTTCCAGCACGTCGGGGTCGCCGAACGATTCATTGACCTTGTCGAACTCGGCGAGCAGGTCCATGATCGGCTGCACACCCTCGCGGACAACTTCAATGACCGTCTTTTCGGGGTCGAGCTGAGGGTCCTGTTCGAGATAGCCCACGGAATAGCCGGGAGAGAACACCACTTCGCCCTGATAGCTCTTGTCGATGCCGGCGATGATTTTCAGCAGTGATGACTTACCGGAACCGTTCAGACCGATGATGCCGATCTTGGCGCCGTAGAAGAAGGAAAGATAGATGTTTTTCAACACCTGTTTCTGGGGAGGGTAGGTCTTTGAGACTCCTACCATCGAGAATATTACTTTTTTGTCGTCAGCCATGATTGGATGGTTGTTGATAAGTAGCTTTTCGTATTAAAAATGTGATAATGGGAACGCGGACGGCCTCTTCGGTCAGCGCTTTCTTGGGGCGCATTTCGCGGGATAGTCACAGCGGATTTTTCCGGCGATGATGTTGTTGAGTTTCCCTTTGATCAGCTGCTTGCGGATCATTGAGATGTGGTCGATGTAGAGCTTGCCTTCGAGGTGGTCGCACTCGTGCTGGACGATGCGGGCCAGGAAGCCGGTGATCACTTCTTCGTGGGGCTCGAAATTCTCGTCGACCCAGCGCAGGCGGATGTTTTCCACACGGCTGACGTTTTCCGAGAGTCCCGGCAGGCTCAGACAGCCCTCGCCGCGGCTGACTGCTTCGCCGTCGAGCACTTCGACCTCAGGGTTGATGAGCACGAATTTGCGGCCCTCGCATTCGGGGAAAGAGTCTTTGACAGGATCGGCGTCGATCACCACGATTCTGTCCGAGCGTCCGATCTGGGGCGCCGCGAGGCCTACGCCTTCGCTTGCATACATGGTGGTGAACATGTTTTCCACGAGCTCTTTCAGCTCAGGATAGTCTTGGCCTACCGGCGCCGCGGTCTTGCGGAGCACAGGATGGCCGTAAAGATAGACGGGTAAACGCATTTCTTTGGTATATTCAGTTTCTTGTTTCGTTGAATCTTGATTTCAGGAGCGCGGAAATCTCCGTTTTTTAACAATTGTCTTTTAACAATTTCGGATGTTTTCAGCAACCAATTAGTTCAGACATGGCTCGTTGCAGGTTCAGAGTCGCTTTGATTCGAGATAGCCGTTGAGGATGATGACGGCAGCCATGCGGTCGATCGCCCCTTTGTCACGGCGGTCACTCTTTTTCACTCCGGCATCAAGCATCGCGCGGTGGGCCAGGGTGGAGGTGAAGCGCTCGTCGAAAAATTTGATCTCTACTCCGGGGATTTCCTTTCGCAGGCGGTTGATGGCCGGAGTGATGTAACGCATTGATTCCGAGGGTTCGCCGCTGAGAGTCTTGGGAAGGCCGACAATGATCTCATCGATAGGCTCGCGCCCGATATAGGCCTTCAGATATGGGATCAGCCCGGCTGACGGCACAGTGTCAAGCGCCGTTGCCACGATCTGCAACACATCGGTCACAGCCAGTCCGCAGCGTTTGCGGCCATAGTCGATAGCAAGTAATCGTCCCATAATGCCTGCAAAGATAGTAAAAATATTTACATTTGCACCACAAATTTAAGAACCATGAATTATAATCGCATCTTATCGGAGATTGCTGCTGAAGTGGCCCCATTGCGCGCTGTCGGACGGCAGGCCTCATATATTCCGGCTCTTGCGAGAGTCAACCCCGACCGTTTCGGCATCTGCCTGCTCACTGCCGGTGGAGAGGAAGCCGAACTCGGCGATGTCGGCGAGCGTTTTTCAATCCAGAGTGTCACGAAGGTTTTCTCGCTGACAATGGCGTTGTCGCTGAGAGGCGAAGCTCTCTGGCAGAGGGTCGACAAGGAGCCTTCAGGATCGGCTTTCAATTCTCTGATCCAGCTTGAACTCGATCATGGGATTCCGCGCAATCCGTTCATCAATGCCGGTGCTATCGTGGTGGCCGACGTTTTGCTGTCAGAACTTGAAAATCCGGAGGCTGACTATCTTGAATTTGTGAGGCTTATATCCGGAGATCCCACCGTTGACTATAACCGGGAGGTTGCAGATTCCGAGCGTGTCACGGGCTATCTCAACGCCGCCATAGCCAACATGCTCAAATATTACGGCAATCTGACCAACGATATCGAGGATGTACTTCACTTCTATTTCATGCAATGTTCGGTCGAGATGGACTGCCGTCAGCTGGCGCGTGCCTTCCTCCCCTTTGCCGACCGCAAAAAGGAATTTTCATTCGGCAGCGTCAGGCTGACCTATTCGCAGGTCAAACGGATCAATGCCATCATGCAGACCTGCGGGTTCTACAACGATGCCGGCGAATATTCCTATCTTGTCGGACTGCCGGGCAAAAGCGGTGTCGGCGGAGGCATAGCCGCTGTCTACCCCGGACGCTATGCGGTTGCTACGTGGAGTCCCCGTCTCAACGAAAAAGGCAACTCCGTCATGGGCATGAAAGCCCTTGAGCTGCTGACCACCTACACCAGTGAATCCATATTCTGACCAACAGAGCCCATATCGCATCTTTTTTCAGTGCGAAAAATTGGCGGGCAGGGAGAAAGTCGCGGTGAAAAATTGATAATGAAGGGAAATTTTCGTAAGTTTGCAACTCCATATATCATACTTACTTATCACATTTATTCCTTACTTTATTTAGAAATGAAACATCGCATACTATTCACACTCGCACTTGGTGCAGCCGCTACCGGCGCATCACTGGCAGATGAGGTGCTGAAATCTCCTGACGGCGACATCGCACTGACGTTTGAGATCCGCAACGGACGTCCGACCTATTTTGTCGACTTCAAAGGCCGACAGGTCATCGCTCCTTCGGGCCTCGGCTTTGATCTGTCAAGCGAATCGGGACGCAACAGTTTCGAGCATCAGGGCAAGAAGGCCGCTGCCGACGCCCTTTCGCTCAAAGACGGCTTTGAGCTGGTCAAGACCGAGCGTGACAGCGTCGATTCGACCTGGGAACCTGTCTGGGGCGAGGAGACTCAGATCAGAGACCATTACAACGAAATGGCCGTCACTCTCCGACAGCCGGACTTCGACCGCACGATGACGGTCCGTTTCCGTGCCTATGACGACGGCATCGGATTCCGCTATGAATTCCCCGAACAGCCCAATCTGAACTACTTTGTCATTGCCGAAGAGGCCACGGAGTTCGCCATGACCGGCGACCATACGGCCTACTGGATTCCGGGTGATTATGACACGCAGGAATACAACTACACCAAGTCGCGCCTGAGCGAGATCCGCTCTCTCTTCCCCTCGAAGATCAATCCCGACAACGCCTCGACCACACCCTTCTCTCCGACCGGAGTGCAGACTGCTCTCCAGCTCAAGACCGACGACGGCGTATATCTCAACATCCATGAGGCTGCGACTGTCGACTATCCGACAATGCACCTCAATCTCAACGACACCACCATGACTTTCAGCTCATGGCTGACGCCTGACGCCCAGGGCCGCAAGGGCTACATGCAGACCCCGACCAAAAGCCCCTGGCGCTCGGTGATGATCGTCGATGACGCACGTGACATCCTCGCCTCGCGTCTGATCTACAACCTCAACGATCCGACCTCCTATGAGGACACCTCCTGGATCAAGCCGGTCAAATATATAGGAGTCTGGTGGGAGATGATCTCAGGTGCCGGATCCTGGAACTACACCGACGATGTCTATTCGGTCAAACTCGGCGAGACCGATTACACCAGGACCCGCCCCAACGGACGCCACAGCGCCAACACCGCCAAAGTCAAGCGCTACATCGATTTCGCCGCCGAACACGGTTTTGACCAGGTGCTCGTCGAGGGCTGGAACCAGGGCTGGGAAGACTGGTTCGGCCAGTCGAAGGACTATGTGTTTGACTTCGTGACCCCTTATCCCGACTTCGATCTGAAATATCTCAACGACTATGCCCGTTCGAAGGGTGTGCGCCTGATGATGCACCACGAGACCTCGGCCTCTGTCCGCAACTACGAGCGCCATCTCGACGAGGCATATAAACTCATGAATGACTACGGCTACAATGCTGTCAAGAGCGGCTATGTCGGCAACATCATCCCCCGTGGCGAATATCACTACTCGCAGTGGCTCAACAACCACTATCTCTACGCCGTGCGCAAAGCCGCCGACCACAAGATCATGGTCAACGCCCATGAGGCGACCCGCCCGACAGGCCTTGCGCGCACCTATCCCAACCTGATCGGCAATGAAAGCGCCCGCGGCACCGAATATCAGGCGATGGGCGGCAACGAGAAATGGCACACCTCGATTCTCCCCTTCACCCGTCTCCAGGGAGGTCCGATGGACTATACTCCCGGCATTTTCGAATTCGACCTCTCAACCTTCACCCCAGGCAACAACTCGAAGATCGCTTCGACCATTCCCGGCCAGCTGGCTCTCTATGTCACAATGTACAGCCCGCTCCAGATGGCGGCGGATCTTCCTGAACACTACGAGAAGCACATGGATGCCTTCCAGTTCATCAAGGATGTGCCCGTAGAGTGGGAGCGCTCGGTCTATCTCGAAGCCGAACCGATGGACTATGTGACCGTGGCCCGCAAAGACAAGAACTCTGATGAATGGTATGTAGGCTCGACTGCCGGGACCGCCGACCGTAAGAGCACCATCTCCCTTTCGTTCCTTGATCCGGGCCGCAAATACGAGGCCACTATCTATGCCGAGGCCCCTGACGCCAATACCGTCGACGGCCAGACCCGCTACACCATAAGCCGCAAAAAAGTCACCTCGAAGTCAAAACTGACTCTCGGCGCCATTGCCGGAGGAGGCTACGCGATCTCGATAAAACCGATTGACTGACTTCCGGCTTGCCTGAAGCCGTCAATTGCCAAATATACCATATAAGTAATGAAAAGATCTCTATTGCTACTCGCCATTGCTGCCGTAGCCGCAGCATCGGCCGATGCCAGGACTCTCACTCCTGCCGAGGCATTCGCCCGTGCCGCAAATCTTCCGCAGGCTTCAGGCACAAGCCGCGGCCATGCCGTCCCGACCCCTGTGATGACAGTTGGCGAGGCCCAGTCGCCGTCTCTTTATGTGTTCACTCAGAATGATACATCTGGCTATCTGATTGTCTCGGCTGACGATGTGGCCGCGCCGATTCTCGGTTACAGCGACTCAGGCTCTTTCGACCCTGAAAACATGTCGCCCGCCATGCGCTGGTGGCTCGACGAGTACAGTGCTCAGATCCGTGCTGCTTCAGCTCAGAACGCAGGAGCCTATCAGGCTGTGGTTCGTGAGTCCCGTGCTCCCATCAGCCCACTGCTGGGAACCAAATGGGATCAGGGGGAGCCGTACAACAAGTACTGTCCTGCCTATAAGGAGGGTAGCAAGAGCTATGAGACTTATACCGGTTGTGTGGCCACTGCGATGGCTCAGGTGATGAAATACCACCGTTGGCCTGAAAAGGCATCTTCTTCGGCTGTATTCAGCTATGAATGGGAGGGACAGGGAACCCTCAAAGCCGACTTCAGGAATTTTGCCTTTGACTGGGGCAATATGCTTCCGTCCTATTCTTCATCGTACACCGTAGCCCAGGCCGATGCAGTGGCTAAACTCATGCAGGCCTGCGGCTATTCGGTCAAGATGGACTACGGACCGTATGCTTCAGGAGCTTCTTCGACTGCCGTAGGCGGTGCGCTGGTGAAATATTTCGGCTATGACGGCGGTCTCCGCAACGAAGTCCGCCAGAGTTATACGCTTGCCGCTTGGGAAGACCTGGTCTACAACAGTCTGAAAAATGACGGCCCGGTTCTCTATTCCGGCAGTAACAGCGAGGGTGGCCACTGCTTTGTATGCGACGGCTATAAGCCTGACGGCTATTTCCACATCAACTGGGGATGGTCCGGAATGAGCGACGGTTACTTCCTGCTCAATGCCCTCGACCCTGACCAGCAGGGAGCCGGCGGCAGCACCGCAGGCTATAACAGCGGTCAGGAAGTCCTGATCGGCATCCGTCCGGCCACATCGTCGACAACTGTCACAGATGTGAAATTTGTCGCGATCGGCGTTGTCTCAGGTGAAATCAGCGGATCAAATCTTGTGATTTACGGTGACTTTGCCAACTACTCGATCAACACTGTGTCGGGAGTTATCGGTTTTCGCATCACTGATCTTAATGGGAAGGAGATCAAAACCGTAAACCGTTATAATGTCACCGACTTTTCCCCCGGCTTATATTATCCGTCTCTGTCATGCCCTCTGTCCACCCTGGGGGTTGCCAATGGATCTTACAGGATCTACCCGGTTTTTAAGATCGGCTCCACAGTCCATCCCTTCCAGGCTTCGATCTCGCAGCCCGGCTATGTGATCCTGACCCGCTCAGGATCGTCATACACGGTGACAACGCCGACCATTGGAGACTATACCGTCACAGGTCTTTCTGTCGGTCCGACACTTTATGTCAGCAATTCCTTCATGGCCAAAGGCACAGCGAAATTCTCTGAAAACATGGAGGCCAATATGCCGATCTACGGACTTCTGCTCAATCAGTCGGGACGGATTCTGGGCCACGGTGTAGAGCTGAACCAGGAATTTTCTGTCTCAGGCGAGCCGTTTGAATACTTCAGCAGCTGGTTTGTTGACTCATCGGATAATAATCTGACATTGGCGGCAGGCTCCTATAAATTCGCTATGGGCTACAAGTCCGGATCTTCCTACAAGCTTGTCTCGGATATGATCGACGTTACCGTGAAGGCCAATCCGGGTACACCGAAACTTAAGATCACCAACTGGACAATCGGGAATGCCAATGCTGTCGATCCTGACAATGTAGTGATCAATATGACTGTGACGTGTCAGTCCGGATACCTTGCGGGCAATCTGTTCGCGGTTTTCTTCGGCGAAGGTTCGCAGTATGCCGACGCGCAGTTGAACTCGCCGATAGTAGTTCTGAGTGCCGGACAGACGGCTGATGTCGTTATCAAAGGCTCTCTGACCGGATTTGCCACAGGCGAGAAAGTTGATGTCGGCATCTATTATGGTTATGATCTGGTTTCCGATACATACAAGAAAATCACCGTCGGCGAGCGCAGCGGCATTGCCGGAGTGATAGCCGACGGTGCCGGTGCGATCAGCGCATCGCCGAATCCTACCGCTGACTTCACTCTCATATCAGCTCTGGCAGAGATCCGCCGTGTCGATCTTTTCAGCTTCGGCGGACAGCAGACCGGCGCCCCGGCTGAGATTGACGGCGCGACTGCACGTCTTGACCTTTCGGCACTTCCCTCAGGGCTATATATAGCGAGAGTAGTGACCGCCGCAGGGGTTCAGGCAGTGAAGATAATCAGAAAATAAGACGGCAGATTCAGCCCCCGCTGAATCGGTCTGCGTCTTTGCATAATTAAGAAGGCACCATTGGAAGCGATCAGCTTCCAATGGTGCCTTCTTAACAGTGGTAAAATA
>NZ_JAIDEN010000177.1 GCF_029054785.1 Duncaniella sp. | reverse complement strand
ACATCAACATCCGCGTGCGTGGTGCGACATCAGTGACCCAGTCCAACGACCCTCTCTACATTGTCGACGGTTTCCAGACCGACAACATCAACGACATCCCGCCGAGCGATATCCAGAGCATCGACATCCTCAAGGATGCCTCTCTGACCGCTATCTACGGTGCCAAGGGTGGTAACGGTGTTGTGATCGTGACCACCAAGTCGGCCCAGGAAGGCAAGACCACCGTATCATTCAACGGCCAGATGTCTGTAAGCCAGATCTCGAAGAAACTTGATCTGATGGATGCCTATGATTTTGTAAACTATCAGTGGGACTTCGCCACAGGTCACTCGACCCGTAATGAACAGACCCGTCTGTTCCGTTACAACTTCGGCAATCCGCAGGATATGGACCTCTACAAGCAGGCCCGCTCTCACGACTGGCAGGACGAGGTAATGGGCAACAATCCCTTCTCTTACTCGACCAACGTATCGATCGGCGGCGGCAACGACAAGACCCGCTACAACATCTCACTTACCCAGTCGAATGATGACGGTATCATCATGGGCACCGGTGTTCGCCGTACCAACATCCTGACCAAACTCCAGACCAAGATTCTCCCGAATCTTACCCTCCAGTACAACCCCAAGATGACCTATCGCCGCGACGAAGGCGCAGGCGGTGACAACATCGGTACCGGCGGTATCATCGACGTGCTCCGCTACCGTCCGACCAACGGCATCCGTGAATTCGGCGCATGGTGGGAAGAAGGTGCTGTCGATCCTGACCAGGAACGTATTTTCGAGTACACTAACCCTGTCAACGACATCAAGACCAATGTCCGTAAGCGTCACGCCTATACATTTACAAACCAGACATCTCTCGAATATAAGCCAATCTCCGGTCTTACTCTCCGTACCGAAGGTGTCTACACCGTACAGTTCAAGGATGACAAGCGTTTCTGGGGCCGTCTGACCTCCGAAGGCAAGAAACATCAGTCTCAGCCTGTGGCTGCCATCGAAAAGGCCCAGACCAATTCCTACACCTGGACCACAACCGCCTCTTACGACTGGAGCATCAAGGAAAAGAACAACTTCTATGCCCTCGTTGGTTTCGAGCTCTACAACAAGCAGTCTGAAAAGACCTATCAGAAGAACCGTTACTTCCCGAACAATATTTCGGCAGACAAGGCTCTCGACAATATGAATCTTGGCAGCCCGTATGAATCATCATCGTCACTCGGCACCGCCAACCGCACCACCTCTTACTTCGGTCAGCTCAACTATAACTATGACCACAAGTATCTCCTTTCGGCTACCTTCCGCGCCGACGGTTCCTCAATGTTCGCACCCGGCAACCAGTGGGGTTACTTCCCCTCAGTTTCCGGTGCATGGGTTATCTCAAGCGAGGAATTCATGAAAGACCTCACCTGGCTCAACGAACTCAAGTTCCGCGCAGCTATCGGTAAGGCCGGTAACAACAATATCGATGCCGACATGTGGCGCTACCTCTATGTGAACAACTCAACAGCAGGTCCGGCATTCGGCGAAACCGGAGGTGCAAATGATGGTGAGCACTGGTATGGTCCTGACAAGTATCTTCCCAATCCCGATCTGAAGTGGGAGACTACTCTGACCCGCAACTTCGCTTTGGACATCTCTTTGTTCAACGGTCGTCTGCGCATCACCCCCGAATACTACTGGAACACCACCTCTGACCTTATCTACAAGGCCGACATCCTCTCGACAGTAGGTTACACCCAGCAGTACCAGAACATCGGCCAGGTGACCAACCGCGGTTTCGAACTCTCGATCAACGGAGACATTCTCCGTGGCAAGGATTATGCACTTTCCGCCAACTTCAATCTCGGCGCAAACAAGATGGTGGTCGACAAGCTGACCGGAGTCAAATATCTTTATGACACCCACAGTCGTTCAAAAGACGGCGGTTACAACTATCGTCTTGAAGAAGGCGGCGAAGTAGGTCTTATCTATGGTTTCGTCTATGACGGTCTGTACAGCTTAGATGAATTCGATTTTGACGTACCCAAAGCGACTTATATACCTAAAGAAGGAACTGTAAACATGGATAATATTTACAGTGATTCTCAATCCGGCAAAGCTACCCTTCCCGGCAAGCCCAAGTTCAAAGACCTCAACGACGACGGAGTGATTGACGACAACGACCGTACCGTCATCGGCCGTACCACTCCTAAACTCCAGGGTGGTTTCGGTATCAACGGTCAGTGGAAGAACTTTGACTTCGTAGCCAACTTCACTTACTTCCTTGACTTTGACGTCTACAACGCAACAGCTTACTACCTGTCATCATCGATCGACAACAAGAACAACTTCAAGAACGTGCTCGGTTCATTCTCTAACCGCTGGCGTTATGCCGATGGTGCTGAATGCTACTATGGAAACACCTGGATCCAGGATGCAAACCTCCATTATATTGAAATGAATGAAGGTCAGACCCGCTGGAACCCGATGGACATGAACAAGGACGTCACCATGAGCTATTTCGTTGAAGACGGTTCGTTCCTCCGCTGCACCGACATCACCCTCGGTTACAGCCTCCCGAACAACATCATCAGCAAGGCAGGTATGTCGAAGTGTCGTTTCTACGCTTCCGTAACCAATCCTTTCATCATCACCAACTACTCAGGCTACGACCCCGAAGTCGACGTACAGAGCGGTCTGACCCCCTCGTTTGACTTCAACCGTTATCCGCGCAGCCGCAGCTATGTTCTTGGTGTGAATGTTACTTTCTAACATAAATCTTATACCATCTTTCTAAGAAAAGTAAACAATGAAATTTCGCAATATATTATTAGCCGGCCTATCAGCAGTGGCTCTCGCCTCCTGCTCCGACTATCTTGATGTGGACGCGCCCTCAAAACTCGATCCGGACTACGTCTACACCGATAAGCAGGAAATGCGTAATGCTCTCAACGGTGTCTATGCCTCAATGCTCAGCAAAGACACCTATGGACAGGCCTTCCTCGAAAAATTATGCTTCAATACTGACGTGGATTTCAATGTCACCAGTAGTGAAAGCGATTCACCGACCGGCTATCGCCGATACGAGTGTAAATCATCCGGCGGTGACATCAAAAAAGCCTGGGATGCCCTCTACACAGGTATAGAACGCGCCAACATGCTTATCAACGGCATTCAGACCTCCGATATCTATGACGAGGAAGATTCTGAACTGATGCAGATGTTAGGCGAGGCAAAAGTGCTCCGCGCCATCTTCTATCATGACCTCGTATGGTATTTCGGCGATGTCCCATATTCTCTGCTTCCGTCTTACGAAAACAAAGAGAAGATCTATGATGTAGAAGACCGTGCAGTGATTCTCAATGATCTTATCAAAGACCTTGAGTCAGTTGCTCCATTCATGCAGCTTTCATCGAGCCAGGGATTTACTGATAATGTACAGCGTATCTCAAAAGATATGGCATGGTCAATGATCGCCCGTCTTGCAATGACCGCAGGTGGCTACTCACTTTATCCTGAAGGAGGCCTCTACGGCACAATGCGCCGTACAAATAAATTCGACTACAAGGAAGATTTTTACAAAAAAGCTATTGACTATTGTGACTCTGTCGTCGAAAAAGGCGGTCACAATCTGACAAAAGCATATCACAAGGTCTTTGTGGACGAATGTAACTTCAAATCAGAATCTGGTGATGATGTGATTTTCGAAATTCCTTTTGGCAGCCAGTCAACCGGCAACATCGGTTACATCCACGGTCCCAAGATGGATAATGCCGAAGGTCGTACCCCCCACAACTGGGGCAAGGCTTCAGGTTCAGCTCAGCTCAACGCCCTCTATCGCTTCATGTTTGATCCTGATGATGTGCGCCGAGACTTCGTAAATCAGCTGTGGAGCTATAACAGCAATGGAGAGGCCACATTTAACTCCAGCGGTCGTTCAAACTACAATGGCAAATGGTCCAAACTGTGGAATGAAAACGGTCTCGGAGCCACCACTGAGGAATATACCGGCTTCAACTACCCCTATATGCGTTATACTGATGTGCTCCTCATGTCAGCAGAAGCAGAAAACGAATATTACGGTACCCCGACCCAGAAGGCTATCCAACGTTACGAAAAGGTTCGCGAAAGAGCTTTCAGAGAATCCAATTCAGCAAAAATTTCCCAGCCCAAACGCTATGGCTCCAAGGAAGACTTCCTCAAAGCCGTCCTTGACGAACGTAAGTTTGAGTTTGCCGGCGAAAACATGCGCTGGCGCGACCTCGTCCGCAACAACATGCTCAACGAGAATGTCTACTGGGCATACATCCGTTATTTCGCTGCTGCCGACGGCGCAAGCGGATACAAGGATTATGTTTCTGAATATGACCATGGAAACAGTTCTTACTATGACAAAATCTGGATGGATAAGATTTATTATATTAACAATGTGAAAAATTCGGAAATTCCGGCAGCGTCACAGTGGACCGAAAAACAGTTCCCCCAGAGATCTCCGAATATGAGCGTTGTCTATATCGTCAATCCAAATTCAATTCCTGCCAACGGCGATGAAAAGATCAAAATAAAAGTCAATGGCAAAGACACGACTGTTGGTGGTGTGGACTATATGAACTGGTTCAATAACGATGCCGGTCTTCCCCAGGATTACTTCCTGAACTCCCTGCATGGCTACATCTTTGGTGACATGAACGGCAACTGGATCATCAACAATGGTTCTCGCGAACGCGCTCCCGAACCGTCTGACTTCCCCACCTATGAAGATCTGCCTGTCATCAGATATATTCTTCCTTATCCTGATGCGGTCATCACTCGCTCACAAGGCAAGTATAAGCAGAACTATGGCTACAAATAATGTAATCGCCTTAATCTAAATCAGCAAATTACTAAAATGAAAAAGAAACTATTATATTGCTTGACAGCTCTTATCGCTCTCGGCTTTTCCTCGTGTACGGAGGATGATGAGTTCATGGGGAACAATCCGGCTGAGGATTTTGACCGCATGCCTATGACCATGTTCCGCCTGAAAGAAAACACTAATGTGGATGATGAATCCGATGAGTGGAGCATGCGTACAATTCATGAAGAACTCAACTCTATCCAGATTGCATGGTATGGAGTCGAAGGCGCTGCCGGCTATGAGGTCAAATTCGGTTTTGAAGCCGGTCTGACCTCCGGCAAAGAGGAAGACTGGAACAACACCGAACGCCTCTACCAATGGCCCGATGGAAAATATTCCAAAGTTTTCCGTCCTGATGAACTCCGCTATATTGTGCGCAATCTCGAATATGAGCAGGGCTACCGCTTTGCTATCCGAGTTCTTCACCCTGACTTTGTAAAAACTGATCCTACAACCGGGGAAGTGACAGAAGTAATTGAATCTTCAAAGCACTCCAAATGGTATGGCTACGGCAACGGTCGCGAATGGGCCGAACAAGCCGGCAAATCAACTGATCCCCGCTACACCACTCCGAAACTTGTCAAAGTTGAAGTCAATGAGTCTAACGATGCATTTATTGTGACTGTCAACCGCAATGTCATTGACCATATCAAGGATGTCTGTGAGAAAACATCTGAATATGCTGCTCAATTCGAAGATTTCAAAGAACACTTTGAATTAGTTGAAGATGGCACTCAGAATGACATGAACACAGCCAAATTCAAGGTTACCACTCTTAAGATCGTTCCTTCAAGCGACACCCCTGATGCAACTATTGATGCCAAATGGCGCAACTACGCAATCCAGGAATCTGACTATGTTGACGGCGTGGCTACATTCGTAGTCGGCGGTCTCACACAGAACGCCAAGTATTCGATTGACGCTATCAACGAGGATGTCCCCGTATTGGTTGATGCCCGTTACAATTCATGGAGCAAGCCAATCTACGGAACTCCCGGCGAACCGATCAAAATCGAGCACATCGTCTGGGCAAAAGACCCGATCCCCGGTGCTGTCGAATACAACGCCTCACCTCTTGACACCATTATCGGTAACTTTGCAAACAATGTAAAACTCGCAGAAGGCCAGACTTTCTACCTTGAAGGCGGTAAAGCTTATTATTTCTATAACCATCCTGTACTTGCAAAGGGCTTCAAACTCGCTACTGATCCTGAAGACGTAGCCGCCGGCAAGCGGGCCACTGTCTACATGGGCGGTATTGGCGTCCAGCTTGATGAATACGGTGCTGAGACTGCCAACCTGAACACATGTAACTTTATGTTCGGTCGTCAGAGAGCTGCCGGTGAATCAGACTTCCCCATCGAAGTAGGCTCAATTATTTTTGAGAATATCGACTTTGATTGTCCCAAGGCATATAACTACGGACATCAGTCAGAAGGTATTGCTTCTGCAACCGGCAACTACTTCGCAAACATGTACTCCGATGGTATGGAAGTATCATTCGAATCTCTCGAAATCAGAAACTGCTCATTCCAGCGCATGGTTCGAGGCTTCCTCCGTGTTCAAGGCAAGAAAGACAAAACATTCCAGAAAATTGTTATTGACGGCAACCTCTTCTACAACTGCGGTTACTATGACAACAACGGACGTGGTTACGCATGGATTGCAGGTGATGGAGCCAAGACAACATCCAATATATACAAGGATTTTTCATGGACTAACAACACCATGTACGATTGTCCGCGCACTGCGATGATTTCTGACAATGACAAAAACATCAACTATGCCGACAATATCCATTGGAATATCAAGATCGAAGGTAACACATTCATCAATTTCTCAACCCGTTCGTCAGGTCGTAACTTCTTCCAGACCAAATATGTGCCTGGTGGATCTTACTATTCATTCCAGCGTAACCTCATTGTTCTTGCCGCTGACGAAAATGACGAGCGTGTCAAAGTTGACAAAAAATTCTATCAGGGAGGTTCTGCCATCGAGACCATCAAAGGTAATGGTGAATTCACATTCTGCGTAAAAGACAACTATTACGTAGGTTGCAAAGCAAATCATGTTACAGATGACAAGATCTTCACCGGCACTGAATTTTCAAACTCCAAAAACTCTTTTGGTGCAAGCAAATTCGAGAATGGTAACCTTGGAACAAAAGACGATCTGAAAGTCAAAGTCTTAAAAGATGACAATGGCAATGTGATGAAGGCAACTGATCTTTTCAATAGCCCCAACGCTCCTTATACTCAGTATAACTCATCTGTTCCCAACCATCGCGACCACGAAGCTCCCGCCGACATCTTCAACGCCCTCCGCTACAAGACTGTTCCCTCGATCATCACCGAGAAGAACATCGGCGACCCCCGCTGGCGTTAATCCCGCTGACAAGATCTGAAAAGATCCCCCGCTTATATCAGGCTTCCCGACCACTCAAAAGGCCGGGAAGCCTTTTTTATGCCCCAGCACACAGCTCAAATTACCGCCGCAGCCTTCTCCGGCCCCCGTTTCATTCAATCCCCCCAAAGTTGCGAGTAAACCGGGATCTCTCATCCGCACGTATTTCAGAACTCGCGAAAAATTTCTATCTTTGAGGCCTGAAACATTCGAAATCTCATTTTTAAACCGATTCTCACAACAAAATCCATAAAATTATATACCATGAACAAATCAGCGATACTCGCAGCCGTGGTCAGTCTGGCATTTGCAATGCCCTCGGCGGCTGACAGCCCGAAAGAGTGCTGCAAGAAATCGCCCGCAGCCATCTGCACCCCGGCAACACCGATTGCCAAGGAGGCTTGGGCGACCGTCTATCCCGAAATCGAGAAAAACATTCAGGCTCCGACCTTCCGTGACAAGGACTACCGCCTCTTCGACTACGGCAAAAAATCCAAGACCAAAGGATTTCTCTACACAGAACTTATTAATAAGGTGATCGACCTCTGCTCCTCCGAAGGGGGCGGACGCGTCGTCATCCCCAAAGGCACATGGCTCACCGGCCCCGTGACCCTCAAGAGCAACGTCAACCTCCATCTTGAGGAAGGCGCCACTCTGCTCTTCAGCGACGACCCCTCGCAGTATCCCCTCGTCAGAACACGCTGGGAGGGCATGGACTGCTACAACTATCAGCCGATGATCTATGCGCTCGGCCAGGAAAACATCGCCATCACCGGCAAAGGAACCATCGACGGCGGAGCCTCAAACGACAACTGGTGGCAGATGAGCGGCAAGCGCGGCTATGTCGCAGGCCCGATCACTCAGAAAATCGGCCGTCCGCTGCTGATGGAGTGGAACGAAAACGGAGTACCGGTCGAGAAACGCATCCTCGGCGAGGGCTACGGAATGCGCCCGCAGCTTGTCAACCCGGTTGAATGCCGCAATGTGCTGATCGAAGGAGTGACCCTTCTGCGCTCGGCCTTCTGGGTGATCCATCCCCTGCTCTGCGAAAACCTCACCGTCCGCGGCGTCCACATCGAGAATGACGGCCCCAACGGCGACGGCTGTGACCCGGAATCATGCAAAAACGTGCTCATCGAGGACTGCTACTTCGACACCGGCGATGACTGCATCGCGATCAAGAGCGGCCGCAACCGCGACGGACGTGACCAGGCCATCCCTTCGGAAAACATCATTGTCCGCGGCTGCAAGATGAAAAACGGCCACGGCGGCATCGTTGTGGGCAGCGAGATCTCAGGCGGCTTCAAAAACCTCTTCCTCGAAGACTGCGTGATGGACAGCCCCGAACTCGACCGGGTGGTCCGAATCAAGACCAATGCCTGCCGCGGCGGTGTGATCGAAAACATCTATGTCCGCAACGTGGAAGTGGGCCAGTGCAAGGAGTCCGTTCTCAAGATCAACCTCGTCTACGAGCCTGACGAAGCCTGTGACCGCAGCTATCCCCCGACTGTCCGCAACGTCTGGCTTGACAACATCACCTGCCGCCAGAGCAAATACGGCGTGATGATCGAAGGCTTCAAGGAGATCTGCAACATCGACAACATCAACGTGGACAACTGCCGCTTCGATGGCGTAAGCTCAGGCGGCAACTCGATCAGCGGTCTGGTCAAAAACATCCGCTTCAGCAACCTGATGATCAACGGGCATCTCTGCGAGAAACCCTGAGACAGCCTAAAAGAAATTATCACTCAAGGAAAAACCAACAAACCACGGGCATCCCATCCTCAGGGTGTCCGTGGCTTTATTTCATAAGGGAAGACCGTGTTGACGCGCTCCCTGAAACAAAACCCCTTACGTTAATTATTTTAAAAGTTTGTTGAATATCGGTGGGAATTTATTACCTTTGGCCATAAAATACGCTGTAAAGAACAGCATCATATACCTCAAATCAATACTATCTTTACCTTATTGACCTATATGAATCTAAGTAAACGAATCAGCCTGTTTGGCCTCGCAGCCGCAGCAGCTCTCGGAGCATGGGCCGATGGAAAGCCCTATGTATCCAAGGTTTGGTCGCCTGATCTCGGCAACGGCCAATACATGAACCCTATCATTGACGCTGACTATTCCGATCCTGACATCGTGCGTGTCGGTGACGATTTCTACATGACAGCCTCAAGTTTCTGCGACATACCCGGCCTGCCGATTCTCCACTCGAAAGACCTTGTCAACTGGACTCTTATAGGCCACGCGATCACAGAAATGCCCGAATACGCGCAGTCTGCCAAAGACCCCAGCCACGGCAACGCCGTCTGGGCCCCTGCGATCCGCTACCACAACGGCGAGTTCTATATATATTATGGTGATCCCGACCTTGGCATCTTCATGACCAAGACCAAAGACCCCGCCGGTCCCTGGGAACCGCTTGTCCTCGTCTATGCAGCCAAAGGCGTCATCGACCCCTGCCCCTTCTGGGATGAAGACGGCCGCGCATACATCGGCCACGGCTATGCCGGAAGCCGCGCAGGCGTCAAGAGCATCATCGGCATGATCGAAATGACCCCCGACGGCACAAAGGCTATCGGCCAGGACAAGATGGTCTATGACGGACACCTCGAAAACGAAACCATCGAAGGCGCCAAGGTCTACAAGCGTGACGGATGGTACTACATCTTCTCACCCGCCGGAGGCGTACCGACCGGCTGGCAGGAAGTTCTCCGCTCGAAAAGCATCTGGGGTCCCTACGAGACACGCAACGTGATGGAACAGGGATCGACTGACATCAACGGTCCTCACCAGGGCGGCTGGGTCGACACCCCAGACGGAAAAGAATACTGGTTCGTACACTTCCAGGACAAGGGTCCTTACGGACGTGTCGTACACCTCCAGCCGATGGAATGGCGTGAAGACGGCTGGCCCGTAATCGGCGTCGATCCCGACGGCGACGGCCGCGGCGAACCCGTCAGAAAATACCGCAAGCCCAACGTCGGCAAGACATATCCCGTAGCAAATCCAGTTGAAAGCGACGAGTTTGACAGCATCGAACTTGGCAAGCAGTGGCAGTGGAAAGGCAACCCCAACGCCCTCTGGTACTACACCGACGCCCAGGCTTCGAAACTGCGTCTCTTCTCCCACCACAACGAAGGGGCCAAGACCCTCTACGGCGCTTCCAACCTCCTGCTTCAGAAATTCCCGGCCCAGAACTTCACCGCAACCGCCAAAGTTCAGTTCTTCCCCCGCAAAAAGGACGGCAAGATCATGGCAGGCGAACGCGCCGGCATCATTGTCGAAGGCCATGACTACGCAGCCCTCTCGCTTGTCAGCCGCGAGGACGGAATCTATCTGACCGAAGCTGACTGCGTCAAAGCCAGCAAGGGAGCCGACGAAACAGAAGTGGCCTCCGTGAAGATCGAAGACGGCAAGGAACTCTATCTCCGCGTCCAGATCCGCATGGTAGGTCCCAAGAAGCCCATGAAGAAGCCCGACTATAAAGCCGAAGCCACATTCTATTACAGTCTTGACGGCAAGAAATTCACCAAATTCGGACGCCCCTTCAACGTGCGCGAAGGCCACTGGATCGGCGGCAAGGTCGGTCTGTTCTGCACCCGCGACTGGGTCAGCAACGACAGCGGCTGGCTTGACATCGACTGGTTCAGAATCACCAAGTAAGGCTGTCTGAGCTGAAAACTCTCTCCTCCTCCCCCCCTTTTTATTAATACCAGAAACAGTACCGACCTCAAAAATCAATATCGGCCACATGAAACTCCGTTTTGCATCTCTGATGATGCTGATGATCGCCGCAATCGCAGGCATCAGATCATCCGCAGCCGACTGGAAACATGACATCTATGTCAACCCCGACGGGTCAGCCGACTACACAACCGTCACCGCAGCCCTTGAAGGGATCCGCGCCTATATGGACTATAACGTAACAGTCCACATAGCCAACGGCGTCTACAAGGAAAAGATCGTGATCCCCTCCTGGCTCAAGAACGTGACATTCGAAGGCGAGAGCGCCGACTCGACAATCATCACCTTCGACCACCACGCCAACATCGACAACATGGGCACCTTCCGCACCTATACCGTAAAGGTCGAAGCCTGTGACGCCACCTTCCGCAACCTCACCATCGAGAACAACGCCCCCCAGCTGGGACAGGCCGTAGCGCTCCACACCGAGGGCGACCGTCTGCGCTTCATCAACTGCCGCTTCCTCGGCAATCAGGACACTATCTTCACCGGAGGCAAGAACAGCCGCCTCTATTTCGACGGATGTTACATCGAAGGGACCACAGACTTCATCTTCGGCCCCGCGACCGCCTATTTCAAGAACTGCGACATCCTTTCGAAGCGTGACTCCTACATCACCGCCGCCTCGACTCCGGAGGACGTCAAATACGGCTATATCTTCGACTCCTGCACCCTGCGCGCACTTCCCGAAGTGACCAAAGTATATCTCGGACGTCCCTGGCGCCCCTACGCCCACACCGTGTTCATCAACTGCGAGATGGGTTCACACATCCGCCCCGCAGGATGGCACAACTGGAACAACACCGACAATGAGCGCACAGCCCGTTACGGCGAATACGGCAGCCGCGGCGAAGGAGCCTCCCAGGACGGACGCGTCAGCTGGGCCATGAAGCTTTCCGACACCCAGGCGACCGACTGCCTCGACATCGCAAAAGTCTTCGCAGTCACCACCGGCTGGAATCCCGCCGAATAAACCGCCTTACATGACTCCATTCATTCCATAAACAACAATAGCTGAAATTAAAATCAATCAATATATCACTAAAATCATGAAAGCTTTAAACAAACTCACCGCACCCAAAGCGGTTGCTCCCGAAAGAATCATCCAATTCGGCGAAGGCAACTTCCTCCGCGCTTTCGTTGACTGGATCATCAAGAATATGAACGACAAGACCGATTTCAACTCATCGGTTGTAGTTGTCCAGGGAACTCCCGACGCATTCGTAATGCAGCTCCTCCAGGGTCAGGACTGCCTCTATCATGTCAACCTCCAGGGCCGTCTCGACGGCGAAGTGATCAACTCCTTCACCCGTGTCGACGTGATCAGCCGCGGCCTCAGCCCCTTCACCCAGTTTGACGCCTTCCTCGCACTGGCCGACCAGCCCGAAATGCGCTTCGTCATCTCCAACACCACCGAAGCCGGCATCGCCTTCGATCCCGAATGCAAGCTCAACGACCGTCCCGCAGCCTCTTACCCCGGCAAGCTCACCCAGCTTCTCTACCGCCGCTTCAAGACTTTCAACGGCGCTGCTGACAAGGGCTTCATCATCATGCCCTGCGAGCTTATCTTCGAAAACGGCCACCATCTGAAAGAAATCATCTTCAAGTACATCGACCTTTGGAAAGAAGACCTCGGCGCCGACTACGAAGCATTCCGCGCATGGTTTGAAAACCACTGCTACGTATGCGCAACTCTCGTTGACCGCATCGTCCCCGGCTTCCCCCGCAAGGAAATCGCACAGATCCAGGAAAAACTCGGCTACAAGGACAACATCGTGGTTCAGGGCGAAGCATTCCACCTCTGGGTGATCGAACGCGCCTCAAACATGAGCCTCGAACAGCTCCGCGCCGAATTCCCCGCAGAAAAGGCCGGACTCCAGGTGCTCATCACCGACTCGGAAGCTCCTTACCACGAACGTAAGGTGACCCTCCTCAACGGCCCGCACACAGTGCTTTCGCCCGTTGCATTCCTCAGCGGCGTCAACATCGTGCGTGACGCATGCAACCACCCCGTGATCGGCAAATACATCCACAAGGTACAGTTCGAGGAACTCATGCAGACCCTCAACCTCCCGATGGAAGAACTCCAGAAGTTCGGTTCAGACGTGCTCGAACGCTTCAACAACCCCTACGTCGACCATCAGGTGACCTCCATCATGCTCAACTCCTTCCCCAAATTCCAGACCCGCGACCTGCCCGGACTCAAGACCTATCTCGAACGCAAGGGCGAACTCCCCAAAGGTCTCGTGCTCGGTCTCGCAGCCCTCATCACCTACTACAAGGGCGGCAAGCGTGAAGACGGAACAGAAATCGTCCCCAACGACGACCAGAAGATCATGGATCTCCTCACCGGCCTTTGGGCAACAGGTGACACCCGCAAGGTTGCCGAAGGTGTCCTCGCAGCCAAGGATCTCATCTGGGGCGAAGAACACGGCGATCTCAACCAGATCCCCGGTCTCACCGACCTCGTCACCGAGTATCTCAACTCGATCGCATCGAAGGGCATGCTCGAAACTGTCAAGGAAGTTGTTGAAGCCTAATCACCACGCTCTCTGATGAAAGACTTTCTCAAGATAAACCCCGCCGACAACGTGGCAGTGGCAATCAACGCGCTCAGCGCTGGTACGACACTGTGTGTTGACGGTGACGAAATCAAACTTGTGGCCGACATTCCTGCCGGCCACAAGTTCGCTCTCCGCGACATCGCCGAAGGCGAAAACGTGATCAAATACGGCTTCCCGATCGGCCATGCGCGCCATGCCGTCAGCCGCGGAGCCTTCCTCGACCACAACGACATCAAGACCAATCTCGAAGGTCAGCTCGACTACTCGGATATCTCGATCGACAACCCCTCCGTGCCCGCTCCCGGTTCCTCACGCAAAGGCACCGAAGCCACATTCCAGGGCTATGAACGCCCCGACGGCCAGGTCGGCATCCGCAACGAACTCTGGGTCATCCCGACAGTGGGCTGCGTCAACGGCATCGTCAAGCAGATCGTTGACCGTCTCAACGCCGAAACAAAAGCCGAAGGCGTTGACGGCATCTTCGGATTCCCCCACAACTACGGTTGCTCGCAGCTCGGCGACGACCATGAAAACACCAAGAAGATCCTCCGCGACATGGTCCACCACCCCAACGCCGGCGGCATCCTCGTTGTCGGACTCGGCTGCGAGAACAACCAGCCCAAGGTCTTCGAGGAATTCTGCGGCGACTATGACCGCTCGCGTGTGAAATTCATGGTCTGCCAGGAAGTAGAAGGCGACGAAGTCGAGACCGGAGTCAAGATCCTCCGCGATCTCTACGAACAGGCCCGCGGATTCAAGCGCACCACCGTTCCCGCCTCAAAACTCCGCATCGGCCTCAAGTGCGGCGGATCCGACGGCTTCTCCGGCATCACCGCCAACCCGCTGCTCGGCGAATTCTCCGACTGGCTCTGCGACCAGGAAGGCGGCACGACAGTGCTCACCGAAGTGCCTGAAATGTTCGGCGCCGAGACAATCCTCATGCGCCGCTGCGCCGACACCCGCCTCCTCGGCGAAACCGTCTCGCTCATCAACAACTTCAAGGAATACTTCCTCAGCCACGGCGAACCCGTAGGCGAAAACCCCTCGCCCGGCAACAAAGCCGGCGGCATCTCGACTCTTGAAGAAAAAGCCCTCGGCTGCACCCAGAAATCAGGCAAAAGCCCTGTTTTCGGCGTGATGGAATACGGCGAACGCATCAGCAACCACGGACTGAACCTCCTTTCGGCTCCCGGCAACGACCTCGTGGCCTCCACCGCCCTTGCCGCCGCCGGCTGCCAGATGGTGCTCTTCACCACAGGCCGCGGCACCCCCTTCGGCACCTTCGTCCCCACAATGAAGATCTCCACCAACTCAGGCCTCGCACAGCGCAAGCCCACATGGATCGACTTCAACGCCGGACGCCTTGTCGAAGACAGCTCGATGGCCGACGTCCTCGCCGACTTCATCGACTATGTGCTCAAAGTCGCTTCAGGCGAAGAGGTCAACTCCGAGAAGAGCGGCATCCATGAAATAGCCATCTTCAAGAACGGCGTGACCCTCTGATCACTCTCCTCCACACCCAAAATCAATAACCTTTAAAATCACATCCACACATGAAACCTTTCATGGACGAAAACTTCCTGTTGCAGACTGAGACCGCACAGAAGCTATATCACGAACATGCGGCAAAAATGCCGATCATCGACTATCACTGCCACCTCATCCCCAAGATGGTAGCCGATGACCACCGCTTCAAGTCGATCACCGAAATCTGGCTTGGCGGCGACCACTACAAATGGCGTGCCATGCGCTCCAACGGCGTTGACGAACGTTTCTGCACCGGCACAGACACCTCTGACTGGGAAAAATTCCAGAAATGGGCCGAAACCGTTCCCTACACCTTCCGCAACCCCCTCTACCACTGGACACACCTCGAACTCAAGACAGCGTTCGGCATCGACAAACTGCTCAATCCTGAAACTGCCCGCGAGATCTTCGACGAATGTAACGACAAACTCCTCAACGACCCCAACATGACCGCCCGCGGACTCATGCGCCGCTACAATGTGGAGGCCGTCTGCACCACCGACGATCCCGTCGACTCGCTCGAATACCACAAGCAGGTGCGCGACAGCGGCTTCGAGATCAAGATGCTCCCCACCTGGCGTCCCGACAAGGCTATGGCTGTTGAAAACCCCGCCGAATTCCGCGCCTATGTCGAAAAACTCGCCGAAGTGTCAGGAGTCGAGATCAACAAGTTCCAGGACATGATCGACGCCCTTCAGAAGCGTCACGACTTCTTCGAGGAAATGGGCTGCCGCCTGTCAGACCACGGTATCGAGGAATTCTATGCCGAAGACTTCACCGACGGCGAAATCGAAGCCATCTTCGACAAAGTCTATGGCGGCAAGCAGCTCACCGCTGAAGAAATCAACAAGTTCAAGAGCGCAATGCTTCTCGTCTTCGGCGAAATGGACTACGCTTCAGGCTGGACACAGCAGTTCCACTACGGCGCCATCCGCAACAACAACTCCAAGATGTTCAAGCTCCTCGGCCCCGACACCGGTTTTGACTCGATCGGCGAATTCACCACAGCCAAAGCCTGCGCCAAGTTCCTTGACACCCTCAACTCACGCGGCAAACTGACCAAGACCATCCTCTATAACCTCAACCCCTGCGCCAACGAAGTGCTCGCCACAATGCTCGGCAACTTCCAGGACGGCACAATCCCCGGCAAGATCCAGTTCGGTTCAGGCTGGTGGTTCCTTGATCAGAAAGACGGCATGGAGAAACAGATGAACGCCCTCTCGCTCCTGGGTCTTCTCAGCCGCTTCGTCGGCATGCTCACCGACTCCCGCTCATTCCTCTCATATCCGCGCCACGAATATTTCCGCCGCACACTCTGCAACCTCGTAGGCAACGATGTTGAAAACGGTCTCATCCCCTACACCGGCTATGAAGAGAACCGCGTCAACCAGATGATCGAGGATATCTGCTACAACAACGCCAAAAACTACTTCAAATTCTAATCTATGGCAGCAGCAAATTCACCCCTCGCAGCCGCAAACCAGAAGATGACCAACTTCCGCTGGACCATCTGCGCACTGCTCTTCCTCGCTACGACTGTGAACTACATGGACCGTCAGGTGCTTTCGCTCACCTGGAAAGAGTTCATCTCTCCGGAATTCCACTGGACTGATGCCAACTACGGTCTGATCACTGCTGTCTTCTCAATCGTCTATGCAGTGGCCAACCTCCTTGCCGGCCGCTTCATCGACTGGATGGGAACCAAGAAAGGCTATCTCTGGGCCATCGGCGTATGGTCAGCCGGCGCCTGCCTCCACGCAGTCTGCGGCATCGCCACTGAAGCCACACTCGGCCTGCACGACGCTGCCGGTCTCGTAAAGGCAACCGGCGACATGGCAATGACAATCGCCACCGTCTCTGTCTACTTCTTCCTCGCAGCCCGCACCATCCTCGCCCTCGGTGAGGCCGGTAACTTCCCTGCTGCGATCAAGGTGACAGCAGAATACTTCCCCAAGCGTGACCGCGCCTATGCGACCTCGATCTTCAACGCAGGATCGGCAGTCGGCGCCCTCATCGCCCCGTTCTCCATCGGCCCGCTCGCCAAATTCTTCCAGAGCATCGGCTGGGGCAACGGCTGGGAAATGGCCTTCATCATCATCGGCGCCCTCGGTTTCGTCTGGATGGGCTTCTGGATTTTCCTCTACAAGAAACCCGCTGAAAACCCGCGCGTGAACGCAGCCGAGCTCGCTTACATCGAGCAGGACGACGACGCAGCTGACGAAACAGCCAGGCAGAAAGCCGAGACTGAAGACAGCGAGACTGCCACCATCCCCTTCCTGAAGTGTTTCAAGTATCCGCAGACATGGGCCGTTTTCTTCGGTAAATTCCTCACCGACGGTGTATGGTGGTTCTTCCTCTTCTGGACTCCGGCCTATATCACCGACGTCTTCAAACTGTCGACCTCGTCAGGCGAAGGCATGCTCATGATCTTCGTGCTCTATCTGATCACCATGCTTTCAATCTATGGCGGCAAACTCCCGACCATCTTCATTGACCGCGCGGCCCGCAAGGGAATCTCAGTCGACCCCTATTCAGCCCGCATGAAAGCAATGCTTATCTTCGCCGTGTTCCCCCTGCTCGCACTCCTCGCACAGCCGATGAGTTCAGTTTCTCCCTGGCTCCCGATCATCATCATCGGTATCGCCGGAGCAGCCCACCAGTCATGGAGCGCCAACATCTACTCGGTTGTCGGTGACATGTTCCCCAAATCGACCATCGCCACCATCATCGGTATCGGCGGCATGGCCGGCGGCATCGGATCATTCCTCATCAACCTCGGCTCAGGTGTGCTCTTCGACTATGCAGCACAGACCAACATGGCATTCATGAGCTATGAAGGCAAGCCCGCAGGCTACTTCATCGTGTTCTGCATCTGTGGTGTCGCCTACCTCGTAGGCTGGGCCATCATGAAACTCCTTGTACCCCGCTACAAGAAGATCGAAGCCTGATCCATCCACCAGAAAATCATAATTCAATGAAACAGACCGCCGGAATGCTTTTCCGGCGGTCTTGTTTCATCCTCCCGGCCATAATCACCCAAAAAGAGCAAAGCCCCGGATTTACTTCTGCCATCGGATATCCTCTCGTTTTCGGCCAAAATAATTTCTTTCCGACTATTTTTTCACTGATTTTTAGCTGATATTTCAGGGAAAAACCTTACTTTTGCATCATCTATCCGGTGGACCTGATGGTTGCGCCGTGTTCAAAATGTTTTCGTATCAATTATCTAACAACTCAAATTTTATCTTATCATGGCTTACGTAATCACTGACTCTTGCGTGGCTTGTGGCACCTGCCAGCCCGTTTGCCCCGTTGACGCAATCTCTGAAGGCGACATCTACCGCATCGATCCCGACACTTGCATCGAATGTGGCTCTTGCGCTGAAGTATGCCCCAGCGAAGCTATCAAGCCCGGCGAATAATCCGCCTGCGAGAAGTCTCAAAAATTTTACTGCCGCTGTGCAGATGGAAAACCTCCATCCGTACAGCGGCAGCTCTTTTATTGTCAAACGCGCTCTTATCCTCTCAAAAAATACCGGGGAAAGCACATGGCAATGTGTTTCCAAATCCACAAATATCCGACATAATACGGCTCCTTGCAGCAGTTGGCTGACACTTTCCTGCGAAAACAATGCTGGAAGCTGGCAAATCGTCATTCCTGGCCATTGACAGGACGAATTATATGTTTAATTTTTATGCTTTATAACATCTTAAATTGTACATTTTTTTGATCCTTCCTATCAAATTTAATTATTACATTTGCAGCGTTAACCAAATCACCAATACCCTTTAAATCCACCAATTTCTTTTATCATGGATATTAATAATATTCTGAGCGGCCTGGAAGCCAAGCATCCCGGCGAAAAGGAATACCTTCAGGCAGTGAAGGAAGTCCTTATCTGTGTTGAGGACGTCTATAACCAGCATCCTGAATTTGAAAAAGCAAAAATCATCGAACGCATGGTCGAACCTGACCGCATCGTCACCTTCCGTGTGACCTGGGTCGACGACAAGGGCGAAGTCCAGAACAACATCGGCTACCGCGTTCAGTTCAACAACGCCATCGGCCCGTATAAAGGCGGCATCCGCTTCCACGCATCCGTCAACCTCTCTATCCTTAAATTCCTCGGCTTCGAGCAGACTTTTAAAAACGCTCTCACCACTCTTCCGATGGGTGGCGCCAAAGGTGGCAGCGACTTCTCGCCCCGCGGCAAGAGCGACGCTGAAATCATGCGCTTCTGCCAGGCCTTCATCCTCGGCCTCTGGAAGAACCTCGGTCCTGACCGCGATGTTCCCGCAGGCGATATCGGCGTAGGTGGCCGCGAAGTAGGCTACATGTACGGCATGTACAAGAAGCTCGTCAACGAATGCACCGGTACTTTCACCGGCAAAGGCCTCGACTTCGGCGGTTCACTCATCCGTCCCGAAGCCACAGGTTTCGGCGCTCTCTACTTCGTTCAGAGCATGCTCGCTGAAAAGAAAGACGAAATCAAGGGCAAGACAATCGCCATTTCAGGCTTCGGCAACGTGGCTTGGGGCGCAGCTCTCAAGGCTACCGAACTCGGCGGCAAGGTTGTCACCATCTCCGGCCCCGACGGCTACATCTATGATCCCGACGGCATTTCAGGCGAAAAGATCGACTATATGCTCTATCTCCGCGCAACCGGCGAAGACATCGTCGCTCCCTACGCTGAAAAATATCCCAACGCAACCTTCTTCCCCGGCCGCAAACCCTGGGAACAGAAAGTTGACATCGCTCTCCCCTGCGCAACCCAGAACGAAGTCGACGGCGAAGACGCCAAGAAACTCGTTGCCAACGGTGTTGAACTCGTAGCCGAAGTTTCTAACATGGGCTGCACACCCGAAGCCATCGACACCTTCCTCGCCGCCAAGGTTACCTATGCTCCCGGCAAGGCTGTCAACGCAGGCGGTGTGGCAACTTCAGGTCTCGAAATGAGCCAGAACGCCGAACACCTCCAGTGGAGCGCAGAAGAGGTTGACCGCCGTCTCCATGAAATCATGAAGAACATCCACACCCAGTGTGTGAAACACGGCACCGAAGCCGACGGCTACATCAACTACATGAAGGGCGCAAACATCGCAGGCTTCATGAAGGTTGCCAACGCAATGATGGGCCAGGGTATCCTCTAATTCCCACCGCAGAATCCTTATAATAAGACGATAGAAAACCGGAGGCCGTTTCGCATGGAAACGGCCTCCGGCATTTTCTTTTCATAATCACATATTTCATATATACAGCTCCATAAGTGACTATTCAGCGAATATTGCCAACCTAAGAGCTTCATTATCAGGGTAGGGATGCACCATGGTGCATCCGAAAACGAGGTTGATGAACCATAAAACCGGCGGATGCTCCGTGGAGCATCCTACAACTTGCTTGCAATCAAGCTGTTTGAATCGCTGAAT
>NZ_JAIDEN010000176.1 GCF_029054785.1 Duncaniella sp. | reverse complement strand
CTCCTTTCTCATTTACAATAATTTATCTAAAAGATACACCACTCAGATTTTAACTCTTGTTTTTAAACAACCTCTAAGTCGATGGATAAATAGATGAAATTGTGTGTGATCGTTGAATGGAGATTTTGCGCAACGCAAAACCAACTTGACGGACGCAAGAGGGTGCTAAAGTCTCAGTAGTGTCCCTCTTGCGTCTGTTGAGTGGTGTTCGGTCAGACCGGCTTATTTCGCGCAGTCATCGACAAGTTGCTGGGTGATTCGCATCGCACAGAAGTTAGGTCCGCACATTGTGCAGAAGTGGTCGTCATCCTTGTGGCTTTCGACATAATACTGACGTGCGCGCGCAGGGTCGAGCGACAGGTTGAACTGGTCTTTCCAGCGGAACTCGAAGCGGGCCTTGCTCATGGCGTCGTCGCGGACCTGTGCGCCGGGATGGCCTTTTGCGAGGTCGGCGGCGTGGGCTGCGATCTTGTAGGTGATCACTCCGTTGCGCACGTCCTCAAGGTTGGGAAGCGCGAGGTGCTCTTTTGGGGTCACGTAGCAGATCATGGCTGTGCCCATCCATGCGATCTGCGCGGCGCCGATGGCTGATGTGATGTGGTCATAGCCGGGGGCGATGTCGGTTGTCAGCGGGCCGAGGGTGTAGAAGGGGGCTTCGTGACACTTGTCGAGCTGACGGTCCATGTTCTCGCGGATTTTGTGCATCGGCACATGGCCGGGGCCTTCGATGAGCACCTGGACATTATGTTTCCAGGCGATTTCGGTCAGTTCGCCGAGCACGTCAAGTTCAAGGAACTGTGAGCGGTCGTTGGCATCGTGGATCGAGCCGGGACGCAGACCGTCGCCAAGAGAGACGGCGACATCATATCGGGCCAGGATCTCGCAGATTTCATCGAAGTGGGTGTAGAGGAAGTTTTCCTGATCGTGTATCACAGCCCAGCGGGTCATTATCGAGCCGCCGCGTGAGACGATTCCTGTCAGACGGTCCTGGACCATGTCGGCATGGACGCGGAGCGCACCGGCATGGATCGTGAAATAGTCTACTCCCTGTTCGGCCTGTTCGATGAGTGTGTCGCGGTAGATTTCCCATGTCAGATCCTCGACTTTTCCGTTGACTTTTTCAAGGGCCTGGTAGACGGGCACTGTTCCGACCGGAACGGGGCAGTTGCGGATGATCCACTCGCGGGTTTCATGGATGTTGTCGCCGGTCGAGAGGTCCATCAGAGTGTCACCGCCCCAGTAGCAGCTCCACACGGCCTTGCTCACCTCTTCCTCGATTCCCGACGAGAGGGCGGAGTTGCCGATGTTGGTGTTGAGTTTCACCAGGAAGTTCCGGCCGATGATCATCGGTTCGGCTTCGGGATGGTTGATGTTGGCGGGAATGACGGCGCGGCCTGAGGCCACTTCCTGACGCACGAATTCAGGAGTGATGTGGCTCTTGATGCCGAGCGCTTCGGCGTTGTTGTTCTCGCGGATCGCAACATATTCCATTTCGGGGGTGATCACACCCTTGCGGGCCAGAGCCATCTGAGTGATCTCCTTACCCTCGGCGGCGCGGCGGGGTGCGTAGCGGTGGCTGAAGCGGATGGTGTCGAGGCTGCTGTCGGCTTCGCGCATACGGCCATAGTCAGAGGTGATTTGGGGAAGCTGTTCGAGGTCTTCGCGGCCGGCAATCCACTCTTCGCGCAGACGGGGGAGACCGGCGTTGATGTCAACCTTGACATTGGGGTCGGTGTAGACTCCGCTTGTGTCATAGACATAGACTGATCCGTTCTGGCGGGTCAGACTTTCGCCGTCAATGATTTTTACGGTCGGAGTGAGATTGACGCGGCGCATGGCCACTTTTATAGGATGAAGTTTGCCTTCGATGTAGACTTTTTCAGAACCGGGATAGCTGTTTACGTCGATATTTTCGATTTCCATATTAAATTATGGTGATAATTTCAGTTTTTAGAGATTGAGAAATTCAGTGAGGGGGCTTGTTGCCGATGCGGAGGATGAGACAGATCCTAAACCGGCGAGATAGGCTTTGCGACCGGCTTCGACAGCGAGTTTGAAGGCAACGGCCATCTCGACGGGATCGCCTGCGACGGCTATGGCTGTGTTGACCAGCACTGCATCGGCTCCCATTTCCATTGCATCGGCAGCGTGGGAGGGTGCGCCAAGTCCGGCGTCAATCACGACAGGCACACGGCTTTCTTCGATTATGATCTCAAGAAGGTCGCGTGTTTTCAGCCCTTTGTTTGTGCCGATAGGTGCACCGAGAGGCATGACAGCGGCTGTGCCGACTTCTTCGAGGCGTTTGCACAGCACAGGGTCGGCCTGAATGTAGGGAAGCACCTTGAAGCCCTGGGCCGCAAGAACCTCAGTTGCTTTCAGAGTCTCGATGGGGTCGGGGAGAAGATATTTCGGGTCGGGATGGATTTCGAGTTTGATGAAATCTGTCCCGAAGCAGTCACGGGCAAGGTTGGCGGCGAGAACAGCCTCTTCGGCTGTGCGCACCCCTGAGGTGTTGGGCAGAAACTGGACATGGTCGCGGTTGATGTGGCGCAGCATGTCGTCTTCCTCCTCATGGTCCATGTCGATACGTTTCATGGCCACGGTGATCATCTGCGAGCCTGATGCCAGAATGGATTCAAGCATCAGACGGTTGGAGGAAAATTTTCCGGTGCCTACAAACAGGCGTGAGGTGAAATCTTTTCCTCCGATGGTTAGAATGTCGTTCATATTTGATATGGATGTGATAATTTTTTTCTGGTTTATGCCGCCTCTGTCATCTGCGCTTTTCAAAAGCCTCATGAAGAGCGGCGAGTACTTTGCGGGTGTAGTCCACCGGATCGTCGGCGTTGATTATTGATCCGCTCATGGCGACTCCGTTTACGCCGGTTGCCATCACTGAGGGGATGTCTTCGAGAGTGATGCCGCCGATTGCTACGATCGGCAGCAGGATATCTGCTTTGCGCACTTCCTCGACAATTCTGGTGTAGCCCTCAAGACCGATTACGGGTGAGAGGCGTGCTTTGGTGGTGGTGTAGCGGAACGGTCCGAGGCCAACGTAGTCGACGTCCCATCCGCGCAGCCTGACGATGTCGTCAGCTGTGTTGGCTGTGCAGCCGATGATTGCCTCGGCTCCCATGTTCTCGCGTGCGACAAGCGGGTTCATGTCATCCTTGCCGAGATGGACTCCGTGGACCGACATCTCAATGGCGAGTTCAACGCGGTCGTCAAACACAAGGAATGCTTCGTTTTCTTTGCAGAGAGGTATGATTTCAAGAGCTGTCTGACGGAATTCCTCGTCAGAGGCATCTTTGAGACGGAGCTGAATCCATTTGCAGCCTCCTTCAAGGACCATCTGCACTTCTTCCGCAATGGTGTAGCGCTCGGATGGATGGGTTATGAACTGGAGCATAGAATTATTGTAGTTGTATTATTTTTTCTGCGAACAGTCTCACGTTGTCTGCCGACTCATTCCACGGGATTGCCCCAAGCATGGCAAACCCCTTGAAGTTGTAACGTTTCAGCAGCGGAATTTGTTCGGCGGTCACGCCTCCGAGGGCGATGACCGGAGTCCGGATTTCGCAGAGACTTAAAAAATCTTCATTGGTGAAACGCGACTGATAACCTTGTTTGGAAATGCTGTCGAAAACCGGACTCAGTGTCGCATAGACCATGCCTGAGCATTGTCTGAGTT
>NZ_JAIDEN010000175.1 GCF_029054785.1 Duncaniella sp. | reverse complement strand
CGCGTGGGTTGTGTCGAGGCGAATCGGACGCGCGTGGGTTGATTCGGGTTATGCCGGGGGGAGGTTTTGGCGGTAGGCGGCGAGGGTTGGGGATTTGAGGAGTTTTTTGACGGTCTTGCGGTCGAATGTCTCGCCGAAGTAGTCCCAGAGGGGTTTGATTTTTGACAGGATCTGGGTGTCGCCGCTGAGGGTCTGTGCGTAGTGGTCGAGGATGGCCCGGTGGAGGCGGAGGAGTTTTTCGCGTCGGCGTTCCAGGGACCATTCGCTTCCGGAGGTCCATTCGGCGATGAGGGAGGGGCGGCGCAGGAGTCCGCGTCCGATCATGGCGCCTGCAAGCGAGGGGAAGCGCTCTCGCAGATCGTCGATCATCTGCGGGTCGGAGATCTCGCCGTTGAAGATGCACGGGTGGACGCTCGCGGCAGCTATGCGGGCGAATTCTCCGAAATGGAGTGGTCCGCTGTATTGCTCGGCAGCTGTCCGCGGGTGGACGGTCAGATGGGTGAGCGGCATGGCGTTGATCACCGGCATGAGCTGACGCCATTCGGCAGGATCACTGATGCCGAGACGCATTTTGGCGGAAAAGCCGGTGTCGGGAAACTCTGCGGTCATGATGTCGGCGATCTCGCGCAGGCGGTCCGGCGATTGCAGCATCCCGGCTCCGCGCCCTTTGCGGACCTGGGGTGTGAAGGGACAGCCGAGATTCAGGTCGATGCGGTCGTGGCCCGATTGGCGGATGGTTTGTGACAGGGTGCGGAATTCGGCGGCATCACGGAAGATGATCTGCGGGATGAGGCAGTGGTTTGAGTTGAGCGGGGAGGAGATTTCGCGCAGGTCACGCGGACGGATTTCGCCTTTTTCAAGCCGAGCGAAGGGGGTGAAATAGATCAGAGACCCCTCGCCGCCGTAGATTTCCGAGTGGAAATGGCGGAAGGGGGCCTCTGTGTAGCCCTGAAGCGGTGCGGCCATCAGCCGGAAGCCGCCGGTTGGGGGTGTTGCAGGCATTGTGTGAGATAGGGGGCTTGCTTGTGGGATCAGAAGCTTTTGAGCCAGGCGCTGAGTTCGTCGAGCACCTGGTCGTGGTAGCGGAAGGAGTCGCGGAAGCCCCATCCGTGGCCGCCGGTGGGGTAGATGTGGAGGGCGGCGGGGATGCCGTTGGCCTGGAGGGCGGTGTAGTAGTTGACAGAGTTGGCCGGGGGCACTGCCCGGTCGTCGCTGCTGAGGATCAGGAAGGCGCGGGGAGTCTCGGCTGTGACCTGCTTTTCGTTTGAATATTCGTTTTCGAGCTCCTCGCCGGCTTCTTTGCCGAGGAGATTGTCGTGAGAGCCGCGGTGGGTGTAGGATTTGTCCATTGTGATCACCGGGTAGAAGAGGATCTGGAAGTCGGGGCGCGATTCGGCGGGGGCGTGAGTGGCCACTGTGGATGCGAGGTGACCTCCGGCCGACGAGCCCATGATTCCGATCTGCGCGGGGTCTATGTGCCATCTCTCGGCGCTGTCTCTCATGAGTTTCACTGCGTTCTGGGCATCGCTGACGGGCAGACTGCGGTCGCCCTTAGGCATGGTGTAGGTCACCACGGCGTAGGCGATGCCTTGCTCATTGAAGAAGGGCGCCCAGTCGTGGCCTTCATGGTTAAGGGCGAGATGGGAGTAGCCGCCGCCGGGGAGCGCGACCACGGCGCGGCCTGTGGCTTTGGAGGCTTCGGGGAGGTAGACTCGCATGACGGGCGAGCCGATTTCGATGACGCGGCTTTCGGCCTGAAGGGCTGCGGGACTGAGGATGGCTGTGGCGGCTGCGAAAGCGCCGAGGATATAGGACGTGAGTTTCATTTCCGGTTGTTGGTTTATTGATGAGGGTTGTTATGTTTGTTTTTTACAATTTCTAATTGAAGATTTCGAGTCGTTTATCTGCACCGGAGATCGAGTTTCGCGGGGCGGAGTCCGGGAGCGGAGGCGGTCAGGGTCACGGCGCCGGGAGTGCCTGTGGAGCGGAGGATCACGGTGACTGTGCCGTTGTAGAGACGGCGGGTGTTTCCGGTCGAGAGTTCCTCGCTGCTGAGGTCGCCGTTGATGACGCCGACGATTTCCGCCGGACCTTCGACGGCAAAGGTTACGGGGGCTTCCGACTGACTGTCGCGGCGACGGCGGCTGTCAAGGGCCTCCACACGGACGTGTTGCAGGTCCATTCCGTCGGCTTTCCACTCAGGATTGTCGGCTTCGGCTTTCAGGCGCGATGCTTTACCTGTTGTCTCGATGGAGTGGCGGGCGATCGGTGAGGATTGTCCGTCGCGGTAGGCGATGGCTTCGAGGCGTCCGGCTTTGTAGGGAATCTGTTCCCAGACAATACGGTTGCGGCTCTTGGGGTCGGCGGTGTCGTTTTTCTTACGTCCGAGGCTCTTGCCGTTGAGGCGCAGTTCGACTTCGTCGGCATTGGTGAAGGTGTAGAGAGTCAGTCGGCTGTCAGGCTGACGGTTCCAGTGGTCTGAAAGGCGCTGGGTGCCGACCTGGACATCGTTCCACATTAGTTGCTCGTCGCTGTCGATCACGCCGATGTGGACCGTCGGCTCTTCGGGCTTGAAGATGCTGCGCAGGAACCAGGCGATCGGCTTGGGTTCGAGCGAGATGTCGAAGATGCCCTGGGTCCAGCCCTTGGCGGGCCATCCGGCCGATTCTCCGAGATAGTCGATCATTCCCCAGTAGGCCAGGCCGACCACGCGGTCGAGGTCCATTTCATAGAAGTTGGGGCCCATGCCTGAGGTGTTGGCCTCGCTCTGATAGAAGATCATTCCGGGGAAACGGCGGCTGTCGCCGGGGAAGTACATGTATCTGTAATTATAGGATGCGATGTCTGTTGCGAGGGCCAGCGGGGCGGGGAGAGAGTCGGTGTTGACGTCGCGATAGCGCGGGTGCATGGCTACGGTCAGCGGGCGGGTGCGGTCATAGCGGTTGAGCAGGGTCTTCTGGAGGCGGTAGGGGGTTACTCCCCAGTCGGCGTATGGGAGGTTCCATAGCATTTGCAGTTCGTTGCCGAGGCTCCACATGATGACCGAGGGGTGGTTGCGGTCGCGGCGCACCCATTCGGGGAGGTCGTCGGGCCACTGCTGCATCCACTCCTTGCGGCCTCCGGCATACTGGCGTGTCCATTTGTCGTAAAGTTCGTCGACCACGAGAATGCCGTAACGGTCACAGAGGTCGAGAAATTGGGGACTGTAAGGGTTGTGGGAACTTCGGATGTGGTTGAAACCGAAGTCTTTGAGCAGTCTGATGCGCTTTTCGATGGCTGCGGGATAGGCAGCCGCGCCGAGGGCGCCGAGCGTGTGATGGTTGGCTATGCCTTTGAGGAGCAGTTTCTTTCCGTTGAGCTTGAAGCCGAAGTCGGGGGAGTATTCTATCTTTCTGACCCCGAATGTCTCGGTGATGCTGTCGGCCACACTTCCGTCAGGGGCCAGGAGCGAGAGTTCAAGGGTGTAGAGATGGGGCGAGTCACAGTCCCAGAGCCGCGGGGATGCGAGACGGATGCTGTCGACGCGATATTCGTTGGTGCGCTGGCGGCGGTTGAAGGGGAGAGCCGATGTGGCGGAGTAGACGGTCTGTCCGTCGGCATCGCGGATCAGGGTTTTAAGCTGGATCTGCTTGTAGTCCTTGTAGGTGTTGGTCAGTTCGGCGTCAATCACCACTGATGCTTCCTGATGAGTGACATCGGGGGTGGTGATGTGGAGCGGATGGCGTGTGAAATAGAGCCGTGGGTCGGTGACGATGATATTGACGTTGCGGTAGAGGCCGCCGCCGGTGTACCACCGCGAGTTTTCCGGTTTTCCGGTGTCGGCACGCACGGCGATCACGTTGTCGCCGTCGAAATTGATCAGAGGTGTGATGTCGCACTCGAAGCCGAGATAGCCGTAGTCAGTTCCGCCGACGCGCTTGCCGTTGAAATAGGCGTCGCCGGTGAGCATGATGCCTTCGAAATCGAGGAGTATTCTGCGGCCTTTCCAATCGGACGGGGCTTTGAAGGTCTTGCGATACCATCCGGCACCCATTTCCTTGAAACCGCGTGCGCTCAGGCGGCTGCGGGTGTTGGCCGCGGAGTTTGTGTCGCCTTTTTCATTGGCTTCCGGTGCGACCCAGGGCTGGGAGATCTGAAAGTCATGGGGCAGGGAGACGGAAGTCCATGCGTTGTCGTCAAAGGCCGGATTTTCGGCTCCGGCAGAGTCTTCAGCGGAGAATTTCCATCCGAAATTGAAATTTTCTACACTGCGTCCGGCAGCCGATGCGCCGATTGCCTCAAGCAGACAGGAGATGACAAGAAATGACAGAATATTAAACTTCATGGTATGGTTTTATCAAAAAGATGTAAAGCATGGTCCGGCATGCTTTAAGAGATTGTCCTGTTATTGGGGGGGTATGAAAAGTCTTCGTAAAGTTACGCAAAATTTTTCAAATCCAAGGTCCGGATAGCGAGTGGAAGAACGGGATGAGAGGGCATATAACAGAAAATCGGTCAAATCATCCTTAAGAATGTTTCGACCGATTTCAGTAGCGAGACCGAGAATTGAACTCGGGACCTCCGGGTTATGAATCCGACGCTCTAACCAACTGAGCTATCTCGCCATGAATTTATGTTGTTGCAACGCTTTTGCGAGCACAAAGGTAGAAAGTTTTTTTTACATGACAAAACTTTTTGACAGATTTTTTCAGAAGACTGATTTTTTAGCCGGGATTAAAGAGTTTATTAAGAGGTTGTTTAAAAACAAGAGTTAAAATCTGAGTGGTGTATCTTTTAGATAAATTGTTGTAAATGAGAAAGGAACCATATTCACCTCAAAACTTTCGCTCAGATTTTAACTATTGTTGTTAAACAACGACCTCTAAGGATTATATCTATATGTATCTTGGCCGGGGTGCGGTTTTGGGGAAGATGGATGTGAGTGGGGAGGAGGGGCGGGGATTTGTGATTGATCTTTCTCTTGGCTAAATTTGTGGTGTCAATTATAATCTTAGAGGCCAATTATTGTCTCTGTTAAAATCAGGAAAGGAAAAGTTTGAATGTTGATAGAAAGATGTTGCGATTATGAGGCTTTGACTGAGGTGTGGCTTGCTGCGGTCAGGGCTACGCATGATTTTCTGAGCGCCGATGACATTGAGTTTTACCGCCGGAGACTCCCTGAGGTCTATATGCCGGGTGTCGAGGTCTATGCCGTGAGGAATGACCAAGGCCGATGGTGTGGATTCATCGGCCTTGGAGGTGTGATGGTCGAGATGCTGTTTGTCCATCCTTCGGAAGCCGGCAGGGGCTACGGTTCGGAATTGCTGCGCTTTGCCATCGGTGAGAAAGGATGCCGGAGGGTGGATGTCAACGAGCAGAATCCTCGTGCGCTTGAGTTTTACCGCAAGCATGGTTTCGAGATCATCGGGCGTGACGCGACCGACGGCGAGGGGAAGCCTTATCCGATACTCCATCTGGAGTTAGGCAGTCTCTGAGTCAGGATGAGATCTTTGTCAAGATATTGTTAAAAAGGCGACACTCAGGAGGAATAGCCCGGATTGGCGGGAATACCTCCTGAGTGTCAGTATCGGTTCGTATTTGCGGATCAGTGTCAGTTTTTCTTGTCAGCCGCCCCGTGTTCGAGGATGGCTTCCACGGAGTTGATGGCGAGGAAGGTCGCACCGGTGCCGTTGATGGCTCCGAGGATCGCGATGCGGTCCGACGGCTGGAGAAGACCCTGCTCGATGAAGTCGTGGAGCGCTTCGGTCGGATAGCGCTGCTGCTGGGTGTAGTCCTGATAGTAATAAGCCTTGATGCCGTAAGAGATGCTGAGCCAGCGCATGGTCCGGCGGCGATAGCAGATGGCATAGACCGGACAGGCGCCGCGGAAGGATGCGATGAAACGGGCGGTGCGTCCGTGGAATGCGTTGGCGATGATGGCTTTAGTGTTGATCTCGCGTTCGGATACCACGGCCTGACGGGCGAGGAACGAGGTGACGTGCTCGTCGGCAAGCTGAGGAATGTTGTCGCTGGTGATGGTCGCGGTCAGAGAGGCCTCTACGTCCTGGGCCACACGGGCCATTGTCGACACGGCTTCCACCGGATAGCGTCCGTTGGCGGTTTCGCCTGACAGCATGAGGCAGTCGGCGCGCTGGTAGACAGCATTGGCGATGTCGCTGACCTCGGCGCGGGTCGGACGCGGGCTGGTGATCATCGAGTGGAGCATCTGGGTAGCCACGATCACCGGATGATGTGCGGCGATACACTTGGCTATCATTTCATGCTGGATCACCGGGATGCGTTCGGCGGCTACTTCGATGCCGAGGTCACCTCTGGCGATCATGATACCGTAAGAAGCCTCCAGAATGGAGTCGAAGTTGTCGACACCCTGCTGGTTCTCGATCTTGGAGATGATCTTCATGTCGGATCCGAGGCGGTCGAGCTCGGCCTGCACGGCATGAACGTCGTCGGCGCTGCGGACAAACGAGTGGGCCACGAAGTCGACGCCGAGCGAGGCTGCGGTCGCGAGTGTTGTCTTGTCGCGTTCGGTCAGAGAGGCGAGTCGGATGTCGCTGCCGGGGATATTGACGCTCTTGCGCGATCCGAGGTTGCCGTCGTTGAGACAGCGGGCGCGGATGATGCCTGTCGCCGGGTCGATGTCAAGAATGAGGAAGTCGAGTTCGCCGTCGTCAATCAGAAAATGCATTCCTGGGTGAACGTCCTTGGCGATGTCGGCATAGTTGAGACAGATACGCTCTGCGGTTGTCGGCTCGGATACGTGGCCGCAGAATTCCACTTCCATCCCTTCGCGGAAAGCGATCTTGTCGTTAGGCTCAGAGTTGACAGTCGTGCGGATTTCCGGGCCCTTGGTGTCGATGATGATGCCGATTCGGGGTGATACCGCACGGCAGTTTCTGACAATTTCCGCCATCCCTTCTGCTCCGAGGTGAGCTGAATTCATACGCACTACGTTCATACCGGCCTCAAAAAGGCTGCGGATAAATTCGACATCGCAGCGGCGGTCTGAAATAGTGGTGATTATTTTTGTGCTCTTTTTAAGCATATACCTGTTACTTATATATTAAATGTGATATGATCTGTAAAAAAGTCCGGCCTATCCTAACCTCCGTTGTCTCGGTCCGGATGAAGCGCCGTTGTGAAATCTGAAATGTGCGGGAAACACACAAAATTACAAATTTTGTGCAAAATTACGGAAATCTATCGGTTAAGACACGCCCCTGACGAAAAAATATTTTTTGTCAGGGGCGTTTTTTGTCGATGTGATCGTGAAAAGTCAGTCGGAGGTAGTGTAGAAAATGATTTCGTTGGCGGAGGAGTCGTAGCCCTGGCCCATGCAGGAATCCGTTGAGACCGCGCCTAAGGAGCGGAGGTCCGGGATGCTGCCGGTGACGATCCGGCGGAGAAGTTGGCCGCGCAGGGTCTTGAGCCGTACTGAATTCGGAGTGCGAGTCTCGCCTCCCGGACGGATCTCCCTGAAAGCGGCCTTGCAGACTTTGGCAAGAGGCGCGATGCGTTTCCAGTCGATCAGGCGCGCGGCATCGGCCGGCAGCAGGTCGAGCACCTCCGTGCATCCCTTTTCGCGGAGTTCGCTTTCCAGACGGTCGGTCACGGCTTTGCGCCAGTAGGCGGCGAAGGTCTTGCCCTCAGGCGCAAGCGGGGTTGTGAAATCGAAGCGATAAGCCTTGATGAAGTCGTCGGGACGAAGCCATCCATAGAGCGAGGAGATGATTCTGACCCTGTCAGCAGTCTCCCTGCGGCTCTGAGAGTCAAGAGACTGATAGCCGAAGGCCTTGAAAACCACTCCGGTGAAAGCCTCGATAGATTCAGAGCCCAAGGCCTTGTTGGGGAATTCATAGATCAGCTGCCTGATTTTGCGGACCATCTGCGGACTTAGCCGCGAGCGTGCGGAGAGTTCCTCCTGACTCATCGCAGTCAGGGAGTCCATGATCTCTCCGGCTTCGGAGTCAAACGCCGGGCGGTGACAGAGAAAATCCTCGCGGCCCACCGGACAGTCGCAAGGCGTCATTGTTTTGGATTCGGCAATCAGTATAAGCATAGGACTGCAAATATAGCTCAAATCCGATGGATTACGATGGCGTTTAATAAATTTTTAGCCAAGTTCGCATATATACGTATATTATATAAGGTGGATTAGTAGTGGTGCGATAAAAATCCAACCACTGCGATTAATATATTAGTATTTAGTCAAATACAAGAGTACATTGAT
>NZ_JAIDEN010000174.1 GCF_029054785.1 Duncaniella sp. | reverse complement strand
GCATATTGTTTCTTCCCGAAGAAACCGTCTATCTCTTTGGAATTTGTCGCTGACAAGCAACTGACGTTGTTCTGATTGCTTATGTCGAACTCACGTTAAAATATTACGCTCTGTATCTGACGATGGCCCTTCCGCTATACCATGTAGCGGGATAACCGAAAAGTGTAAAGTGTATGAATTGAAATCGGCTGCAACACCTTGTGGGTCGCAGCCGATTGTTCGTAGTGTAGAACGATTGTAGCCGAGGATAATTATCTAACGGCTATCTTCTTTACATTTTTGCCCTGACGGACGATGTAGATGCCTGCGGGAAGGTCTTCCAGGCGTTTAGTCTGCTTTATACCGTTAATATCAAAGATCTCGATATTATTATTTTGGGGGTCGATAAAGATTGTATCAATCCCTGATTCAATACCAATTCTGAAGAAGAAATCTTTCCATTGAGGTGCATCTTTGTACAGTTTTTCACTTCCTATGGGTACATACAGCTTACAGTTCCATTTTCTTATATCGTCGAGTGCCTGGTCGCCGCATACAGGAGGTGTGGCTGCATACGAGTAGAATTCGGTCAATCCGGTGCAGTCAGAGAATGCCTCTTTGCCAAAAGATGTGGCTTTATCTCCGACTGAAAAGTATTCCATTCCCACGCAACGGGAGAATGCCCATTCACCAATTGATATCAATGCCGGCGAATTCTCTACTTTTTTCAGAACCTCACACTTTTCAAACGTATGGTTTTTGATTTCCGGTATATTGTTTCCAAATGTCACCGACTGCAATTTTATGCAGTTATAGAAGGCATAGTCGTCTATGACACCGTTGTTATCCAAAGTAATATCTGTAAGATAGTCGTGGTGGTAGAAGGCGTACGCACCTATGTCAATAACTTTCAGTTGAATTCCCTTATATGTAACGGTTGCGGGAACTGAGAATACAGCATTAGAGGGTGCATAGAAATAGTCTACGACATTGCAGGTTCTTTCAGACGGGCTGACAGGGACATACACGATTCCCTCAACATCGAACATCGAGCTTAAGAATGGATATAAAATTTGATTTCCGAATTCATACTGGTCGTTAGAGATAAAATTAACATCAGCATTAAATGAATAACATCCTTCAGGGGGATTGTTCCCAAGCCAAAAAATCTTTTCAATGCGGGGACTCAAGAAGGAGGCAGCGCCTGAAATCTGCGTCACACCTGATCCAACAGTTAACGATTTCAAGGGATTACCCGATAATGTTGCCATATCAAATGACTTGACTGCGTTTGGAATAGTGAAGTCATAAAGTTTACAGCCCAAAAATACATTTTTGCCGATGCTTGACAAAGTAGCAGGCATACGTATATACGTAATGTCTTCGCAATATGAGAAAGCATTATCGGTGATAGTTTTTACCGTACTCGGTACGGTGTATTCGCCCGATAGTGTAACAGGGGCAAAGTAGAGGGTAGTTTTCGCCCGGTCAAAAATGACGCCGTCCTCTATAGTCGTTTCTTGAGCAGGATACGCAATGGCTTTGCCGGAGCTGAATGGATTGGGAATGTTATCGGGGTACGCCGATTTTTTTAGCCCCGAACAATTTTCAAAAGCGTCGTACCCGATACTCTTAACCGAATTACCGATAACTACAGAGGTGAGGCTTGTACAGTTGTAGAAAGCTACCTCATCGATAGTTTGCACTGAATTCGGTATTACAATCGATGTGAGTTCGGAACAATATGCAAAAGCGCCGTACCCGATATTCTTAACCGAATTGCCTATAACAACGGAGGTGAGTCCGGTGCAATAAACGAAAGCTTGCTCACCTATAGTTAGCACTGAATACGGTATTTCAACCGATTTGAGTCTGGAACAATTTGCGAAAGCGCTGTGTCCAATACTCTTAACCGAATTGCCTATAACAACAGAGGTGAGGCCGGTGCAACCATTGAAAGCCCCGATCCCGATATCATCAACTGAATTACCTATAATAACGGAGATGAGACCTGTGCATTCGAAGAAAGCACCGTCACCTATAATTTTTACCGAATTCGGTATTATAACCGATGTGAGGTCGGAACAGCCTCTGAAAGCAGAGCCGGCTATTGCAACAAGAGTGTACTCGATACCATTATTAATATTAACAGGAAAATCGGGCAATTCCAATGCTCCAACAGGCCCGGAAATATAGCCGGTAACATAGCAGGTTCCTTCTGACTCGCTTAAGACGCGGTAATTTAGCGTGTGTCCTTTGTATGTGTAGGTAAACGTCGCCGCGTGTACGGACATCACCAAAGACATTAACCCACACAAGAGTAGTAAAAGTCTTTTCATTTTATTATTTTTTTGTTGATAATGTTGATATTGTTCTTACCGGATGACGCTGATCATGGATATGGTCAGTAGCAGAGATACTGATATGCCGGTTCTTTCTTTTGTGTATTTCCAGGGCTTACCACTTGTTTCCTTTGGCGCTGTTTTGGCCTCGCTCCATCAGCATATAGGTAACCATTTTGTTGAGTTCGTTGAATTCGGCTTTCAGCTTTGCAGCATCGGGTTTCAGACCCTCGTTGAGCTTCTGAAATTCGGGGAAGCGGCCGCTTTTTATGGCAATGGAAATTGCAGGGGAGTGGTCAATTGAAATGCTTGAAAGGTCAAGGCTGCCATCGGCTTTTCTTTGTACCTTAAAGGGTGCTATCGAGCCATTCGCATGGTAGCTATATACTTTGGCGTATGTGTCGTAAACGGCTGGGCGAGCCTTGAGAACATTGCCACTGCCCACCTTGAATTCAGCGATGTCGGCTACATGGTGGATGCCTTTATCGGTCAATACGATAATGTTTTTTACAGTTCTGGCAATCCACGATCCCTCGTCGGTTTTGCCGATTATGTCTGAAAGCTTTGATGCCGGCCAGTCTTTGCTGTTGCGTGAAGCTACGCGTCCGGCCAAATTTAGCTGCACCGGATAAAACACATCTGACTGCTTAATCTCCTGCGCTTCTTTTGCGAGTGAGGAAGCCACTACATTTTCATTACTGTCGGCCGACAGGGCAGCACAACGGCTCTGAAGGAATTCATGAAATGTCCTTACGGCTGTTGCCACATCATTTGCGGGGCCATAGAGCCAACGGCCGGCGGCATATTCCGCGCCGATGTATCCGAGAATCGTTGTGAATATTTTTTCACAAGCGGTGGCGTTGGTACAGCACAATACACCCAATACGTTTAGATTGGATTCGATCGGCGTCATAAAAGTGGATTGATTGTCCCATAGCCGGAATGCCCTTTTCAAACGGCTGACATAAGAAGCAGCGCTCTTCTCGGTGGACAGTCTTCTGTTAGAAAGAAGCCATTTCCTGAAATCTGATAAAATTTGACTTTCCATTGATAACACAACCCAATGGCTTCCGGTCGGGCAATGATTAAACGGAAAAAGCGTGAAGCCGATTGTTGCTCGCTTCACCGTATGAGGCCTTCGCATTGCCCTGTCAATCGAAACGAGCAACGCTGACCCCACGCCGTATGTATATAATCGGCATGCTCCGTCGCGGAGCATGAGGATATTACATACCCATGAGCATCATCGTTGCATGGTTTCCTGATTGACTGAAAGTTGCGAAGTTTCATACGGTCAGAAACCAAGCGCCAATAACGCTTTTTACTAATATGTCTTGGCAAGCTCAGTGGCAAGCCGATAACGTTGCCATTGCTCCGGCTATGGGAGGGATGGCAACACATAAACCCACCTCATCCTCCGGAATAAAGCTCACTCTTAAGCTTCAATGCCGGCAACGGCGTAGAGTTTAATGTGCAAATATCTGATTTACATTACAGAACCGACAAAATAGACTTACGAGTAAAATCCACGAAAAATCGTTTTAGCCAATTGTTGTAGAATAAATCCAAAATTTGTAAATGCAAAGATAAATCCATTTTTTTACTGCTCCAAAAATGAGGCTATTTTTTTGAATCTTTTTTATGAATCAGCGTGTTAAAACGATCTCTGATATGAGAAAGCCCGGAGCCGACCACGCACAAAGTGTGGAGCCGACACCGGGTCGATTTTTCGAGGATGATGGCCGGGGGGAGGGATTGTTGCCTGGACGGGTGTGTTTCCGCTCTATCGGGCCACGTTGTTGCGGATGTCGCCTGCGATGAAGCCACGGAGATTGTTAGTGGCGATGTCGAGCAGGCGTTCGCGGGCCTCTTTCGTAGCCCATCCGAGGTGTGGGGTGATGAAGCAGTTGGGGGCTTTCAAAAGCTGGTTGTCGGCGGAAGGCGGTTCGGAGGTGAGGACGTCGAGTCCGGCGGCATGGATGCGGCCTGAGCCGAGGGCTTCGGCGAGTGCCTCCTCGTCGACGAGCGGGCCGCGGCCTGTGTTGATCAGAATGGCCGAGGGTTTCATCTGCGCCAGACGGGCAGCGTTGACCAGATGGCGGGTGCTCTCGGTCAGCGGGCAGTGGAGCGAAACCACGTCGGAGGTGCTGAAGAGCTCGTCGAGGTCGGCTTTGGCCACTCCTTCAGGGAGCTTGTCGGGACTTTTCGAGGTGTAGGCCTTGACTTTCATGCCGAAGGCCAGGGCCACGCGGCTGACCGCCATGCCGATGTTGCCGAGACCGACTATGCCGAATGTCTTTCCGGAAAGCTCGCGCAGAGGGCTGTCCCAGTAGCAGAAATCCGGGTTGCCGCTCCAGCGGCCCCGGCGGTTCTCGGCAGTGTAGTGTTCGACGCGGTTGGTGATGGCCAGAAGGTGGGCGAAGACCATCTGCACCACGGAATCAGTGCTGTAAGCCGGGATGTTTGTGACGACGATACCCAGCTGGCGGGCGGTGTCGATGTCGACCACATTGTAGCCCGTGGCCAGCACTCCGACATAGCGGAGTCCGGGGAGAGCGCGGAGGATCTCGCCAGTCAGCACAGTCTTGTTTGTCAGCAGGGCTTCGCTTCCGGCAGCGCGTCCGAGGATTTCTGATGGAGCGGTGCGGTCATAGACCGTCAGTTCGCCGAGCTGTTCGAGCGGCTCCCACGACATGTCGCCGGGATTCATGCCGTAGCCGTCAAGTATGGTTATTTTCATTATATCTTAGAGTATGTTTAGTTTTAAACCAATTTAAACATTAAAGAGCACACAAAACCCTCAATCAGAGTGTTGAAAGGAG
>NZ_JAIDEN010000173.1 GCF_029054785.1 Duncaniella sp. | reverse complement strand
TTTTGGGCGCCTATGGCTCTTCATTTCAGTCACATAGCTCGCTATGCTCCTTCAATTCAGAGCCATATCCACCTCAATACTTTCGCTCAGATTTTAACTATTGTTATTAAACGACCTCTAAGTCAAATTTTCCAATCTTACAGCTATGATCAAAAGCAGATTACTGATCCTTGCCGCTTCGCTTGCCTTAGCAGGCGCTCCCGTCTATGGCGCAGCTGACAGCGCCAAGTCCAAAACCACGACCTCTGCGGAGGCGCCCAAGACCAAACCGGTCCTTGTCAACCGCATCACGAAAAAAGACCGCATGAAGATGGCCGTGGCGTGGCTGAAGAACCATCCGACAATCAGTGTCGGGCAATATGCCAAAATCACCGGTCTGAAAAAGGATATCGCCGAGGCCGAGCTTAATGTGTTTGCCCAGAATGACAAATATCCCATCAAGGCAGCCGAGGGGAAGAAGAAACTCTATGTGCTTAAAGATCAGACCAAGGCACGGAAATGACCCCTACGCTGTCTGTCCGAGAGATTCTTGATGCTCTCAGCCGCGACCGGGAGACGGGCTTCAGAATGCTCCTAAGCTATTATAAAGAGCCCGTCTACTGGCACATACGCCGCATCACCGTGGTCCACCACGACGCCGAAGACGCCTTGCAGGAGACGTTTCTGAGAGTGTTCAGGAATCTCGCCAAATGCAACACGGAGATGCCGCTGACCGCCTGGATATTCCGCATCGCCACAAACGAGGCCATACGCCAGCGCGGGAAAAACCGGGATTTTCCTTTCCCGCCCGATGACGAGACCGGACAGGAGATAGAGAAAATACCGGCCGACGAATATTTCGACTATTCCGACCTGGAGACCGTGAAATTGCAGAAAGCCATCCTCTCGCTCCCTCCGAAACAGCAGTTGGCGTTCAACCTGCGCTACTACGACGAGTTCGATTATGCCACAATCGCTCAGATCACCGATTCTACCGCAACCAACGTCAAAGCGAACTACCACGCCGCGAAAGAAAAAATAATCCGTTATATGAACTCCCACGACTGAAAGATGAACAAGTACAATTTTGAACCAATCGGAAAAAAGATGCCCTATCGCGTACCGGATGACTTTTTCGCCGATGTGGAAAAGAGGATTGCCGCAGACGCTCTCGAACAGCGCCGCCGCAGTGTCAGGCGCATCTTCTGGCGCGGTATTGCCGCAGCAGCTGTGCTGGTCCTGCTGTTCATGGCGACCCGGCCCGGATTATTCCGGCACAGGACGGATTTCACGGATGTGGCACAGGCTTTCGACGATCTGTCGGACGCAGACCGGTCCTATCTGCTTGAAACCTATCAGGACGATATTTTCATAACAAACAATGACTAACCACCCCGATAATGAAGAATTTAATCCGACTAATGCTGCTCGCGGCGACAATATTCGCCCTTGCCGTACCCGCGGGAGCACAGCAACGCAAGACTACCGAGCGCCTCTCACGCGAACAGCTCGCAGAAAAGCAGGCCCAACTGATAGCCGAGAAACTCGCTTTCAACCCTGAGACGACAAAGAAATTCATCGACACCTATACACGCTGTCAGAAAGAGATCTGGGCACTGGGAACGACCAAAAGCAAGTCACCGAAAAGACAGCTGACAGAAATGCAGACCGACAGCCTCATCCGCGCCCGGTTCAACCACAGTCAGAAGCTACTGGACATCCGCAAAAAATACTATGCGGAATACAGCAAGTTCCTCGCCCCCTCGCAGATCGAGAAGGTTTACAGTTCAGAGGGCAAAGTGGCAAAAAAACTCTCGCAGAGAGCCAAGAGGCAGTCTAAAGACAAGTGTCAGGCAGCCTCCAAAGCCAAGCGCAAGAAGAAGTAGCAGAGGTTGTTCACGCGCCTGCCAGCTTGCGGGCAAGCCGTCGGGCGGCACGGCGCACTTCCTGGTCATAAAGCCGGCGTTCACGGCGGTTACGGGGAACAAAAGGTTCAGGTTCGCAATCCTCCCCGGCCGTGGCGTCGGCTTCAGCTGTCTGTCCGGCGGCGGGGGCATTGACCGGAACCGGAGCAGAAGACTTCACGGCGGCACGGCTGCGGGCACGGCGCGAGCGCTCGACAGCCTTGTCGATTTCGGCGCGCAGAAGGGCGAAAGTCAGCGCGACAGCCGGATCTGTATCGGTCGGCGGCACTGTGCCGTCGGCCATATAGCGGTCTATGCAGGCCATCGTTTCAGCCACGGCATCACCGCGGCCTATCAAATTCAGCGACCCGCGGACGCGGTCGGTGATGCAGGTGTAAAACTTTTTGGAGACGGGGAGCTGGGTTTTGGGCGCATGTTTTTTCATAGTCTTGTGTTTTGAGTTGTTTTGAGTTGTTTTTACGCAGCAAAGATAGCGCGCGCGAAGCCTGATTTAGTGCGATAATGCGGAGAGGGTGAAAAATTTTTCGTAACTTTGCAGGCAAATGAATCTGATCTATGGCTGAAAATTCCCTTTTGACCCGACTGGACGGTATCGAGGCCCGCTTCGAAGAGGTGGGTACACTGATCACGGATCCCTCTGTGATTCAGGACATGAAACGCTATGTCCGTCTGACCAAAGAGTATAAGGACCTTGAAAAACTGACGGCAGTGACCCGCCGCTACCGGGAACTGCTGGGCAATATCGACGAGGCCCGCGAGGTACTGGCGTCGGAAAACGATCCTGAACTCCGCGAAATGGCCAAAGAAGAACTTGACGAGGCCACAGATGCCATCCCCGCTATCGAAGAGGAGATCAAACTGCTGCTGATCCCGGCTGATCCGGAAGACAGCAAAAACGCCATTCTTGAAATCCGCGGCGGCACCGGCGGCGACGAGGCGGCAATCTTTGCCGGCGACCTTTACAAGATGTATGTCAAGTATTGCGAATCCAAAGGATGGAACGTCGCCGTCACAAGTTTCAGCGAAGGAGCAGCCGGAGGTTTCAAGGAAATCGTGGTTGCCGTGACCGGCGACAACGTCTACGGCACTCTCAAATATGAGAGCGGCGTCCACCGCGTACAGCGCGTCCCGGCAACCGAAACCCAGGGACGAGTCCACACCTCGGCTGCGACCGTGGCCGTACTTCCGGAAGCCGAAGCCTTCGACGTAGAGATCAACGAAGGCGAGATCAAGTGGGACACCTTCCGCTCAGGAGGAGCCGGAGGCCAGAACGTCAACAAGGTCGAATCCGGAGTTCGCCTCCGCTACATGTGGCGCAACCCCAACACGGGCGAAAGCGAGGAGATCCTGATCGAATGTACCGAGACCCGCGACCAGCCCAAGAACAAGGAACGCGCCCTCAGCCGCCTGCGCACATTCATCTATGACAAGGAGCACCAGAAATATATTGATGACATAGCCTCACGCCGCAAGACACTCGTCTCCACCGGCGACCGATCGGCCAAGATCCGCACCTACAACTACCCGCAGGGGCGCATCACAGACCATCGGATCAATTATACCATCTATAATCTCCAGGCT
>NZ_JAIDEN010000172.1 GCF_029054785.1 Duncaniella sp. | reverse complement strand
AACCGCCCCCTCTACTGCGCGCGAGCCGGATACTGTCAGTCAGACAGACATCCGGCCCGCGCTTTTTTTGTTTAAGGGCTAAGGCAGCAAGAGCCGACAGGGTTGAGAGCCTTGAGAGTCCTGAGGAGCTTTGGGAGAACTGGGTGTTTTGGGAGCTCTGGGAGTTCTGAGACCTTTGGGAGCACTGCGAGTTCTGCGAGTCCTGCGAAAGCAGAACCCCGCCTCCCCGGAATCCGCCGCCCCTTGAATCCAACCCTCCCTCGCAAAACTCCCAAAGCTCTCAGGACTCCCAGAGCTCCCAATCCCTCAAATCTCCCAGAACTCCCAGTGCTCCCAAAACTCTCAAGGTTCCCAGTACTCCCGGCGCTCCACAAACTCCTTTTTGAACCTGTCAGAAACTCTCTAATTCCCCTCTATATTGAAGTATAGCGGCTTTTTGTTTGCGGTTACGCAAATTTGTTGTACTTTTGCAGGAAAATGGATCAGTCTATCCATTCTTTTTTAACACATTAAGCAAAGTAACTATATATACAATCTATACGAATGGAACTTTCTGCGTCACAACTTGCAGCATTGGTCAATGGTATTGTTGACGGTGATGAAAATGTGAAAGTGAGCACTTTTGCCAGAATTGAAGAGGGCCGTCCCGGCGCACTTTCTTTTTTGGCGAATCCAAAATACACTCATTTTGTTTATTCGACTGACTCGTCGGTTGTGCTCGTCAGAAAGGATTTCGTGGCCGAGCAACCGGTGAAAGCTACCCTTATTCGTGTTGAAGATCCGTATGCGACTGTGGCCCGTCTGCTTGAAATGGTGACGGAGATGACCAAGGTCGAGAAAGTCGGAGTTGAGTCTCCGGCCTTTATCGCGGACGGTGTAGAGGTGCCGGCAGATGCTTATGTCGGTGCTTTTGCGTATATCGGACAGGGTGTGAAGCTCGGTGCCGGAGTCAAGATTTATCCTCAGGCCTATGTGGGCGACGGATGTGAAATCGGCGATGGTACGATTCTTTATGCCGGCGCCAAGGTTTATCATGGCTGCAAGATAGGTAAGAAATGTATCATCCATTCCGGTGCCGTGATCGGTGCTGACGGATTTGGCTTTGCTCCTGTTGAAGGCGGTTATGAAAAGATTCCTCAGACAGGCAATGTTGAGATCGAGGACGATGTTGAGATCGGTGCCAATACCACGATTGACCGCGCGATGATGGGCGCTACCCGCATCGGACGCGGAGTCAAACTTGACAATCTCATCCAGATTGCCCACAACTGCGCAGTCGGCCCCCATACCGTTATGGCTGCACAGGTCGGCATCGCCGGTTCTGCCAAGGTCGGCGCACAGTGTATGATCGGAGGCCAGGTCGGTCTTGTCGGTCATATCTCGATTGCCGACGGCACTCAGATCGGTGCGCAGAGCGGTGTGAACAAGGGTACCAAGCCCGGCGACCGTATCATGGGCGCTCCGGCTGTGGAAATGGGAGAATATGCCCGTAGCCTTGTCTACATGAAGAAGCTCGGCTCTCTCTACGAACGCGTCAAAGAGCTTGAGAAGCAAATCAAAGAAGTAAAAAATTGAAAGCTTATTATATGAATCAGAATACACTGAATGGTGAGTTCTCACTCACCGGCAAAGGATTGCATACCGGGCTTGAGATTACAGCCCGTTTCCTTCCCGCGCCTGAAAACCACGGATATAAATTCAAACGTGTCGATCTTGAAGGTCAGCCTGTCATTGACGCTCTTGCCGAGAATGTAGTGGCCACAACCCGCGGAACCGTGATTGCCAAGGGCGAGGCTCGTGTCTCGACTATCGAGCATGCGATGGCCGCGCTCTATGCCGCCGGTGTCGACAATGTGATGATTGAGGTCAATGCTCCTGAGCTGCCGATCCTCGACGGAAGCGCGCGTTTTTACTGTGAAGAGATCGCCCGTGTCGGTCTCGCCGAGCAGAATGCCGATAAGGACTATTACTATATAAAGTCGAAACTTGAGGTGCGCGACGACACAACCGGATCTTCGATCCTTGTGTTGCCTGACGATGAGTTCTCGGTCGATGTCAAGATTGACTTTGATTCCGTAGTGCTCAATAATCAGTTTGCCTCGCTGGAACATGTGGAGAACTTCCCTGAGGAGATCGCCGCAAGCCGCACATTCGTGTTTGTCCGCGAGATCGAGCCTCTGGTGAAAGGCAATCTTATCAAGGGCGGTGACCTTGACAATGCCATCGTCATCTATGACAGCCCGATGGAACAGGCCGAGCTTGACCGTCTTGCCGATCTGATGAATGTACCCCACAAGGATGTCAGTATGTTCGGCTACATCAACAACATTCCTCTGACTTCAGAGAACGAACCCGCACGCCATAAGCTGCTCGATCTGATCGGCGACCTCGCCCTGATCGGCCGTCCGCTGAAAGGCCGTGTGATCGCTACCCGTCCCGGCCATTCGATCAACACGACATTTGCAAAGCGCATCCGTCGCGAGATCAAGCATCAGGAAGTGCAGGCTCCGGTCTACAATCCGGACAAAGAGCCGCTGATGGACAACAACCGCATCCGTGAGCTGATCCCCCACCGCTATCCCTTCCTCCTGGTCGATAAAATCATCGAAAAGGGCACAAACTATATTGTCGGTGTCAAGAACATCACAGCCAACGAACCCTTCTTCCAGGGTCATTTCCCGCAGGAACCTGTGCTTCCTGGCGTTCTCCAGGTAGAAGCTATGGCTCAGACCGGCGGCATCCTGGTGCTGAGCGGTCTTGACGAGCCTGAGCGCTACTCGACCTACTTCATGAAGATCGACAACGTGAAGTTCCGTCAGAAAGTTGTGCCCGGTGACACCCTCATTTTCCACGTATCCTTCATGACCGAGCTGCGTCGTGGATGCGCAATGATGAAAGGCTATGCCTTTGTGGGTGAAAAGATCGTCACCGAGTGTGAGTTCATGGCCCAGATCATCAAGAACAAGTAATAGAAATCAAGTTAAACACAGAGAGAAACCTCTCGTAGATAGAAATTATGAAACAACCTTTGGCATATGTCCATCCGGCGGCTAAGATCCATCCGAGTGTTGTGATTGATCCGTTTGTAACTATTGATCAGAATGTCGAGATCGGTGAAGGTACGCGTATCGGTTCGAACGTTACCATCATGGAAGGCGCACGTATCGGCAAGAATTGTACAATCTATCCCGGCGCTGTGATTTCGGGACCTCCCCAGGACCTGAAATTCCGTGGCGAGGAGTCTGTCGCCATCATCGGTGACAACACCACGATCCGCGAATGTGTCACAATCCACCGCGGAACCGCCTCCAAGGGCAAGACTGTGGTCGGCAGCAACTGTCTGATCATGGCTTATTGCCACGTGGCCCATGACTGTGTGATCGGTGACAACGTGATCATGTCGAATGCCGTGCAGTGTGCAGGCGAGGTTGTTATCGACGATTTCGCAGTGATCGGCGGCGGCGCTCTGATCCATCAGTTCTGCCACATCGGTCCTCATGTCATGCTTCAGGGTGGCGCTCTTGTCAACAAAGACATTCCTCCCTACGTCAAGGCCGGTCGCGAGCCGATCGCCTATGCCGGAGTCAACTCCATCGGTTTGCGCCGTCGCGGATTCTCCAACGAGACCATCCGTGATATCCAGGAAACCTACCGCTATCTTTATCTCTCAGGCCTGAACAACTCAGACGCCGTAGAGCGCATCGAAGCCGAGCTTCCCGCAACCAAAGAACGCGATGAGATCATCCTGTTCGTGCGCAACTCGAAGCGAGGCATCATCCGCGGTTACGTATAATTGTTCTGCCCGACCGGGACGGCGCTCTCCGCAGCCCTCTCCGGCGGTGACAGACAGTATCAAAATTCTATAACTCTCTCCTCTCATGAGACCGGTAGTCTCACTATTACTCATCATAGGCACTTCGGCACCGTTTCAGACGGATGCCGGGGTGCCTTTTAACGGTCTTGGCGGCGAGGCGTTGCTGCGTGAAATAGCCCGCGGAAGCCGCCCGTCGGCGCTGGTCGGAACCGAAGTCATCGACATTGACTTTGACGATCCGTTCACCGGCAGATCCATCCGGATTTCAGGCGGAGAACTGCCTGCGGGCTATGAATGGTCGACGCTTGTGCCTGAGGAATGGTGGCGGGAGGCAGTGCGGATATATGGCGACACCGTCAGCCGTGACCTTTATAATAGGATCCCGCTTGATACCGATGTCAGGCAGTGGCGCGGAAGCCGGCCGATAAGTGAAGTGGTCACAGTCCGCTACTCAAACGGGCTGTGGAAATCGGGCCTCGGACTGATGGGTGGGGAAGAGTTCGAATGCTATTGGCCGCCGGAAGCGCTGAAAGGCCGGCTGGCCCGAACTTATTTTTATATGTCGACGCTCTATCATGTCGATGTCTGGGCGCCGGAAGCCTATCTGATGATGAACTCAGAACGTTGGCCGGGCCTTGATCCGTATTCTTCACGGATGCTTATGGACTGGCACAGAGCCTGTCCCCCCGGACCTGACGAAATCGCGGTCAATGATCTTGCCAGACGCATGCAGGGCAACGGCAATCCATTTGTCGATTATCCCGACCTTGCGGAATATATCTGGGGTAGCCGTCAGGGGGAGACTTTTCTGATAGAAGGTGAGCCCAAGGCGCTCAGGGGGACTTACCGGCTGAGTGAGGGGCAGATCGACCTGTGGTCGCCCTACGTTGCCTCAGATGCCGTGTGGGAAGCCAACGGAGTCAGAGTTGACGGAAGCAGTGTCTCGACCACTGCTCTTGGAATCGGAGACCACTGCCTGAACTATCGTTCGCCCTCCACCGGCGAACGCGGATGTCTGATGATCAAAATTACAGAAGGATGAGAGGCTGCGTGAAGATAATTGTTTTCGCACTCGCCATGTTGGCGTTTGCCGCCTGCGACAAAGGTTCAGACGGAGTGCGGCGAAGCGATGACCCGAAAGATCCGGGCATCATTGACGGCCCGAACCGACGCCCCTCGCCCGACGGAGGCGATTGGGATTTTGAAGCAGAACTGAAAGATGACTGTCTCCGCTTCATCGGCGGCGGGATCCGCTTGCGTTTCGACCGCGCGGGAGTGCTTGTCAAGTCAAAAGCCGACGGCAGCGGATCATTCATAGATCTTGACGGCGACACCAAAGTCGATTTTCAGATCGGAAGAGCCGGGACTGACTCAGTCTGTGCGGACTCATGGATCGCTGTTGACGGACGGCGGCTGGAGAATGTCAGAGTGGTCATGAAAAAACAGACCGCATCTGCGGTCTGGTATCATGTCGGGTCATCGCAGGCCAATGACGGAGGCTACATGCTTGTGACCCTGCGCTGATTGCGCGTTATTTCTGCATTATACGCGCCATAGCACGCTTGTCTTCGCGCTCCTTGATGGACTGACGCTTGTCATATTCCTTTTTACCGCGAGCGATTCCGATCACTAACTTGGCCAGTCCGCGGTCATTGATAAAAAGCCTGAGCGGAACGATTGTGAAACCGCTCTCCTTGCCGTTTTTCTCAAGTTTGGCAATCTCCTTGCGGTTGAGCAGAAGTTTGCGGTCGCGGCGGGTGGCATGGTTGTTGTAAGTACCGTAGAAATACTCGGCGATATACATGTTTTTGATCCACACCTCACCCTTGTCCACATAGCAGAAAGTGTCGGCAAGCGAGGCTTTCCCCTGACGGATTGACTTGATCTCCGTTCCGGTCAGGACGATGCCCGCAGTGAAAGTGTCACCGATGGCATAGTCAAAGGTGGCACGTTTGTTCTTTATGTTGATATCCTTTGAAATCACGTGAATTTAACCGATTATGAGTGAAAATAGAAAATATAAGAAATAGGGTGGCATGAGGACGCCGAGGATGGCGATGATCATGAAGATACCGACTTTCTCGGCTTTTACACCCATGTAGGAGACACCTTTCCACTGGATCAGGGCCACATAGAAAGGCAGGAAAAAGAGCATCACCGAGGTTATCGGCAGCAGATTTATGATCAGCGAGATCAGAGCCAGCAGCCCCAGTGTATAGAGGACGAAGGTGTGGCACCGGGTCTCGTCATAGCGCTTTTCAAGAGTAGGCTCTGCGAAAAGCGAAAGAGCGAACACCCCGAAAAAGTAGCTCACGAAGTAGACAAGGAAGGTCACGATCATCTTCATGAACAGAACCAGAAACTCGGAGTTGTGATAGACTCCCTGCATGAACTCGCTGAGAGCCGTCACCGCTATCAGCGGATAGAAACCGCGGGCCGCGATTGAGCGAGGATTGTCAGCGGCCACTTCGATATCTTCCCAGCCATTGCCGGGCGAAAGTACCAGTTGGAACAAATATTTTAGATAGCGGCGCATAGGAATCGTTTTTTTGAAATCAACTGCAAAATTACACAGAATCACCGAAAAATCCGCCAGATAGAACAAGCAATTATCCGTAGGGTGCGATATTTTGTGTACGGTGCGGACGCTGACGGGTAAAAAGTCCGGTCACCGCAACATCGGCTGTGGCCGGACTTCAGAATTGATAAATTATTATGAATAAGTAGATCTTAAAAAATTAAGCGTAATATGTTTTTACAAAGTAACTGCGAAAGACTTTTCCCGGAAATAAATCTCGCATCAAGTATAAATTAATTTTCAAGAGTTACTTAGCAGTTAAAAAAATGCTTGTTGGGTGTGGGGGGAATTGCGTTTTTCAGAAAGAGAACTGGGCGAGGGCGCCGACTCTCTTGCCCCAGCCGTGGGAGCCGTCGAAGTTCATGCGCTCTCCGAAATTGGCTTCAGCGCCGAAGCTGATGCGGGGTGTGACGTTCCAGAAGAGGTTGACGGCTCCGTAGAGTCCGTATTTGTAGTCGCTGCCCTGGGCTGTGTCATGGCGCGGGAGATAACGGCCCTGACCGAAAGTGGCCGACATGAACACCTGCGGAGTGAAATTATATTGCAGACCGGCAAAGTAGCCCCAGCCGGGGACTGTGTAGAGTTTTCCGGGATCATCCGGACGCGAGACGAGGTCATATTTGCCAAGGAGGAAATCGCCGCCGAAGTTTGAATAGGAACGGCCTCCGTTGACTGTCGCATAGACCGTCAGCGGATCGACCGGACGGAACACGGTGCTCAGTTGCAGACCCCAGCCAACTTCCTGATGATTGTGACCGTTGACCATGTCGCGGTAGGGCAGAAAGCGGGTGATGCCTGACAGGCGTATGTGCTGTCCGGTCTGCCACTCATACTGGACCATAGCGGAGATATTCGGCAGGAATTGGCTGCGGGCCGCAGTGGTGGTTCCGTCTTCCTGTATTGTCATGCCGGGAGTCTCCACCGAAGCAGCCACATAGATGCCGCTCTTTTTGAAGTGGTGCATATAGCGGACCAGTACATTTGTTCCGTCCATCTTCATTGTCGGACCGCTGGCATCGACAGTCGGAGGGACAGCCGCACCGTCTCCGAAAGTCGATGACGCGTAGCCGATTGTCCAGTCATTGATTGTCGCATAGGCTTTTTTCAGGTGGAAGTCGCGAGTCTCGTAGCCGTTGAAATTGGCTTCGATGTAGAGCTGATAGTCACCGAGACGCTTGTTGCGGCCTATCACGCGGAAAAACAGAGCCGTGCCGGCAGGGCTTGTGCCGAGCCTCTGGCGGTTAAGCTCATCGCGTTTGGTCGGGATGAAATATGGCGAGAAGCCCGGAGTTCCGGTTGTCCCGCCCCAGTCGAAATAGCCTCTCATGCGCACCATTCCGCCGATACCCATCGCAAGCTGGGAGTCGCGGCTCATGAACAGGAAATAGGGCTGTCTAATATACACAACTGACGCTGCCGACGAACCTAGAAGTGGACAACTCCGTGGTCG
>NZ_JAIDEN010000171.1 GCF_029054785.1 Duncaniella sp. | reverse complement strand
CATAAAACCGGCGGATGCTCCGTGGAGCATCCTACAACTTGCTTGCAATCAAGCTGTTTGAATCGCTGAATAGTTACCAACGCCCCTTAAAATGTTAAATATCCGTAATTTCAACCGCATTTATTAAAAAATTCCACGAGACACACTACCTTTATCCAACCTAATCACCAATCATCTATAAGTCACATCTATAACATGAATTTTCGACATTTGAGATGGCCGTTGCTTCTTGCAGCCATCTCAATCAACCTATCAGCGTTGGCTTTTGACAGTGTTATTCTATGGCTAAAAGACGGCTCCCGCGTCATAGTCCCATTTTCCGACAAGCCTGAAATCACCTTCAACGGCGATCAGATCAGCGTCAACAACCGCATTTTCAACTTCAGTGAACTCAGCAAATACACCATCGATGACACATCGTCAATCGACCTGATCGGCACCGATGGAAAAGAAATCTCTGTTGACAAAAACGGCGATGTCATCATCTGCTCATCCCTTAAAGCCGGCGAAATTTCCGTCTATGGCACTGACGGCATCCGCCATGAATGCGAAGTCATCACTCTTGGCAACGGCAACCTGAAAATAAGCCTTTCCTCCTTATCTCCTCAGGTCTACATTATCAAGGCCGGTAATCACACCTTTAAAATGCGGAAATCATGAAACAGCTGTTACTACTGATCCTAATGCTATTCAGCATTTCCAGCATTGCAGCCAACGAAACAGATACCCAGGTACTTGTTTTCAGCAAAACAGGTGATGTCACTCTGATATACGCAGAAGAGCTGCAATCAGTCAATCTTTCCACCGTCGACACCGACAGCGTTGATCACCCCGACTTCATTTCTCAGGATTTCATCCGCAAAGACGGAACTGTCTTCAAAATCATGCTCGCCGACATCGACTCGGTCGCATTCGGCAACCGCAACAAGATTGTCCCCAAAACAGGCGTCCATGAAATAGTTGAAACCGACATTCCCTATATAACATCCGGCACCGACGGCATCATCAGTTTTAAAGCCGGCACACCCGTTGACCGCATCCCCTCCGCCGGACAGTATGTCTACTATATCGGATTCCACGAACTCTTCCCCTGGGGTCTCTGTGCAAAAGTCGATGCCGTTTCCCGCAACAATGATTCATCTGTAAACGTCAGTGTCACTGATGTCCCCGCAACCGAAGTTTTCGACGAATTCTTCTTCTCCGGAGATGTCGGTCCCGTACCGGCTACCGTAAACAGAACCTCCCGCGCAGGATCAGCCGACGGTTATCCGTGGGACAATGCCCTGAAATTCGCCGAACAATCTGAATTCAGCCTCATCCTCAACAGCCAGCTCTCTTTCACTAATGTTGTAGCCAACGTGCTCTCCGGCTATTACCATGCCAATATCGCCATCACTAACGAGATGGGCATGACTTTCAATTTCAATCTTGAAGAACCCAAAGAGGCAGGCAAGGAATATGGAGCACATAAATTTTATCTCCCACCGCTCGCATTAGGAACAATCCAGCCAATTATCGAGATCGGGGCGTTTTGGGAAGCGGAGGCATCAGCTAAAATCGACTATTCGATGACCCGTACCACAAGCTACCACACCGAATGGACCCGGCGCAATGGAGTCAACACATTCTCTCAGCCCTCACAAGCTGACAATCCTGCGGAAGCTGATCCGACAAATGATGAAGCAAAAATTGCCATTGTTCTTGACGGCAGCCTTTTCGGCGGTTTTTATACCAAACTGAGTCTCAATACATTTGTCGAACATCTCGGCGCCGGAGTCCGCCTGCGCGGAGGTGCCGAACTCGCCGGAAATATAAGTGTCGGGGCTATTGCCGATATGGCCTCTGACCATACAAAACCTGCTGTCGACGGAAATCTTGACTTAAGCCTGAAATTAGACATCGCCCCTTACTGGTACACCAAGTCTATTTTTGAAACCGAAAAAGACGAACACATAATCGGCGAACCCTTCTCTCTCAAATTCCAGCTCGCCCAACTGAATCTTTTCCCCTCTTTTACTGACGGCAAGGCCGTTCCGGCAAAAAAGCAACCGGAACCATTCAAAGAAGCGCAGAAAGTCTGCACTGCCGCCGCCATTTCCGAAAGCCCCATCCCCTATCCTCTCGAAACAGGCTTCGAGTTAGTCAACACCGTCACAAATGAGGTTGTCGACAGCATCTTCACCACTGACATCGAAGCTTTCAGTTTCCAGCAGCAGGGAATCTCGGCAGACCTCGACTTCGGAACAGAGGACAAAATCGACCCGACACAATGGCAGGTAAGACCCGTTTTCCGCTATGGCAACCATACTCTCGCCTCAGCGCCGATTGCCCTCAACGAAGGTGCCCGTCTCAGCCCGTTCATTTTCAACACCGTTAAATCAGGCGTGACAGTCCGATCCAGCTTCCCTGCGGTCGGATCATACAAAGCCGACGAACGAGTCTTCGAATGGTGCGGAACTCCGAATGTCCGTAAAATCAACAAAGCATTTGTCCCACTGCTCCCGCCCACAGCCTCTTGCCCGAACCATAATCTCCTTAAAGGCACGTGGAAATCTACCGATAGTTCGAAAGAAATCACTCTCACCTTCCTTGACGATGAAAAAGGCACTGTCTCCTATGATGGACCGACAGCAGACTTCACATATACAATTTCCTCGACCGGAGAAATCCGTATGCAGATCTCAGAAGAAAACATCACCCGCATGGTAGTGATCGACATTGACGCATCTGTCATGATCGGCCGATTCAAAAATCAGAAATCCAACACAACATTTAAGAAACAATGAAAAAACAGCTCTTCACAATATTATTTCTCTTCATAGCCCTCGGTCTCAACGCCCAGATAGGCTATCAGGTATCTCTCCTCGACGCTGCAACCGGCCAGCCGAGAGCCGACGAAACAGTCAGTGTAAAAGTCGAAATAACCGACTCCTCAGGTTCGTTAATATGCTCCGAGACCAAATCGGCCACTTCCGATGATTTCGGTGTGCTCTCTCTGACCATCGGCAATGCCTCTACTTTCGAAAACGCCAACTGGTCAAAGCTGCCTTTCTACATCTCCGCAACCGTCGACGACGTTCTGCTCGGAAGAAGCCAGATTCTGAATGTTCCGGTAGCCGAATATGCTAAGAAAGTTGCAGATCTTGATAAAAGCATCCTTAAAAGCAAAGTCTGGACCGGTAGCTATTCCGAAGGAGAAGGTTCTTATTCGTTTCGCTTTACAGACGAAACCGCAACATTAGTTCATTCTAATCCTTACGATGGTGGATATTCCGCCACCTATAAATATGTCATTTTCGGAAATCTGATTGTTTGCTATGGATCTTGGACTGATTCCAAACATCTCTTTTACACAGGATCTTGTTTAGCCGAAGCAGATGGAACGGATTACAAATAACTCTTCCCCAAGACATAGATATATCACAATCTATTTGTTTTATTCTTTTCCCAATCAAATATGAATCGCATTGCCATCACGATATTTGCATTATTTACAACTTTGATTCTCAACGCTCAGATCGGCTATCAGGTCTCACTCCTTGACGCCGCAACCGGCCAACCGAGAGCTGACGAGACCGTCAGTGTAAAAATTGACATCACCGACAGCACAGGAGCACTCGTCTGCTCCGAGACCAAATCGGCTACTTCCGATGACTTCGGCGTTCTTTCCCTCACCATCGGCAACGCTTCGACTTTCAGCAACGCCGACTGGTCAAAACTCCCTTTCTATATCTCGGCAACTGTTGATAACATCCTCCTCGGAAAAAGCCAGATTCTCAACGTCCCCGTTGCCGAATACGCAAAGCAGACCGATAGCCTTGACAAAAAACAGATCTTAGGCAGAAACTGGTCATTTACCGATAACGAAACTGATTGTGCCGGTACAATTTCGTTCACATCAAGCACAGCCAAATTATCTGTGAGATGGACTGATGGAGAGGGCGGTGGATTCAGCAAGGCTTCGCCTTACGTCATTTCAGGTTATACAATCATAACATCTTTCGGCATATTCGCTTACAATAAATCTGACGGACGATTAATCGGAAAAGCAGGTGATATCGGCGTCTTGGCACATTAAGAGATTGTTTAAAAACAACCTATAAACTCAAAAGACATAAAAATGAAGCGTTTTATCCCACTTCTATTCACTTTATTAACCACATTCAATATCAACGCCCAGATCGGCTATCAGGTCTCACTCCTTGACGCTGCAACCGGCCAACCGAGAGCAGACGAGACCGTCAGTGTAAGAATTGACATCACCGACAGCACAGGAGCACTCGTCTGCTCCGAGACCAAATCGGCTACTTCCGATGACTTCGGCGTTCTTTCCCTCACCATCGGCAACGCTTCGACTTTCAGCAACGCCGACTGGTCTAAACTCCCTTTCTTCATCTCTGCAACCGTCGATGACGTTCTCCTCGGAAAAAGCCAGATCCTCAACGTCCCAGTAGCCGAATACGCAAAAACGACCGGAAAACTCACAAAAAAATTGCTCATGAGCAAAGTATGGCGCAGTGCAGGTGAATATAATCTCAAATTCTCTGATAATTATGTCACCTATTATGATGATGAATCTTCACGGACCTACAAATATAATATTTCAGGCGACTTTGTCATCTGCTACGACATGCCTTATGGCACCGGCACAATGTTCCTGTTTTACACAGGAACATATCTGGTAGAATCAGATGACACAATTTACACCTGATTCCAGATCACATTTCAAAATCACATTACCACCAGCCAATACCACAACCGCACCATCCACCACGCCACAAACGACAAAGCCTGGGCCTCCATTACACATGCTGCGCAACAGCAGGCTCCCACCAACCAAGCCGCGTCAACGGCGGACGAATCCGCCCAACTACCCAAGCCACGCAGCAGCCCCCACCACCCAAGCCGCGTCAGCGGCGGGCGAATCCAGGCCAACTACCCAAGCCGCACAGCAGGCACCCATCACCCAAGCCGCGTCAGCGGCGGGCGAATCCAGGCCACTGCAAGGGCGCCGTAGGTGTCCGCAGCTGTGGTTAAACAGCAACACCCCCACCCTCAAAGCGCCGTAGGTGCGAAACATTCCACATTACCCCCCACATCAATCAACAGATCAAAACCCCACTTACCTCAAAAAAACGTCCTCACGCCCTCCTGCCTGAAAATATTGGCAGGACGGCAGGAGGACGATATGTTTCGGGGAACACAGACTTCCTCTTGATGGCGCAGACACATGCTGTATAGCCCGGCTCAACCGACTCAACGTCGGGACAGGCCTTGAGCACTACCCCACTCCGGACATTCTTGGATTCATCCAGGGGACATTCACTCAGAGACACCCTGGGTCAGACATCGGACGTGGGCCGGACCATCGGAAGCCTTCGTCAAAGAAACGACTCAACCTTGCTCAACAAAGCCTCGCCGTCGATTTCACCCATGTGACGCCACTCAGCCTTGCCGTCGACATAAATCAGAAACGTCGGAATGGAATGCACCTCAGCCGCATCGGCAGCCTCCTTGTTTTTATCGATATCAAGCTGGCAGACGGCGGCACGACCGTCAAGCTGTTCCTTGACCTTGGCCACAACCGGCATCATCCGTTGGCAGTGGGGACACCACGTAGCGTAAAACTCCATCAACACAACCTTAGAGCTGCGGATTTCCTGATCGTAAGTCATAATATTCTATTATTTTTATAAAGGTTTGAAAACTATTGTCGGCTGCAAAAAAGCAGACAGACGGCTCCTGAGCGGGTTCCGTCTGTCTGTAAAACGTATTTTCCGAGTCTATGGTTCGCCGCAGCCCCCTACAATGAGCGCAGCAGTTTGATTGCCTTGATGAGCACCCGTGTGGTCGAAGCCTCGATCACCCTACGGCGGTTTCCGGGGAAATGATGGGTCTCCGTCTCGCAGAGCGTCCGGCCATCGGGAGTAACGACAGCAGCGGCCATGCAGACCGTTCCGACAGGCTTCTCTTCGCTGCCTCCGCCCGGACCGGCTATGCCACTGGTAGCCACAGCCACCTGAGCGCCGATGGCTCTCAGAGCGCCTTCTGCCATCTCGCGGACCACCGGCAGGCTCACAGCCCCATTGGCCTCAAGAGTCTCCGCACCCACTCCGAGCACCGTCATCTTGACCTCGTTGCTGTAACTCACGACCGAGCCGGCAAACACATCCGACGAACCGGCTATCAGAGTGATCTCATGGGCAATGTTGCCCCCTGTGCAGCTCTCAGCCGTAGCCAGTTTCAGCCCGCGTTCGCGGCAGCGGCGCAGCAGGATCTCGGCAGGAGTCAGATCATCGGTCGCAATCACCGCATCGCCAAGCATCTCCACCAGCTCTCCGGCGGCACGGCGGACTTCCGCGGTGATGAAATCCTTGTCGCGGTGAGCGCCGTCGATGCGCAGGCGGATCAGGCCCGGTTTCGGCAGATAGGCCAGATGGAGATACTCCGGCAGAGCCTCCTCCCAGGGCGCAATCTTCTCAGCAAGACCGCTTTCAGTATAGTCGGTGACCATCAGGACGGCATGTTCTATGTCGACATCGGTCCTGAACTTCTCGCAAAGCTGCGGAAACACCTCAGTTGTAAACATCTCGCGGGTCTCGAAAGGCACACCCGGAAGTGAGACAAGCACTTTCCCATCCTTCTCAAACCACATGATCGGGGCAGTCCCGACACGGTTCTGAATCACCCGGCACGATGTCGGGACAATGGCCTGCGCAGCCGTCAGCTTGTTGATCTTGAATCCGCGGCGGCTGACCACATCGAGCACGTTGGCCAGCACCTCCGGATCCTCCTTCAGCTCACCGCCGAAATAGTCACACATGACAGTCTTGGTGATATCGTCCTTCGTAGGACCGAGGCCACCGGTTGTGAGCACGACATCGCTCAGTTCAAACGCACGGTCGATCGCGAGACGGATCTCCCCGGCCTCGTCGCCGACAGTCTGCACATCATTGACCTCCCAGCCGTATGGAGCGATATGACGGGCAATATCTCCGGAATTGGTGTCCGTGACCTGGCCGAGCAGAAGCTCGTCGCCGATCACAATTATTGAAACTTTCATCTCTGTCCGATAAGTAACTCTTGAAAATTAATTTATACTTGATGCGAGGTTTATTTCGAGGAAAAATCAAAGAGTGAAGAGGGAGTTTATAGATATAAACGACCGATGAACAATTTGATTTTTACCGGAATAAAACCGCAGGAAGTATAAAAGTCTTTCCCGAAGTTACTTTGTAAAAACATATTACGTTTAATTTTTAAGAGTTACTTATGTTGAAAAAACAGTTTCTCAGACCTTAACGCGGGCATAAGGCACCTCGTCATAGCGGCAGAACTGGCGGTCGAGATACTTGTAATAAGCCGCGATGGCAACCATAGCCGCATTGTCGGTCGTAAAGACCCTCTCAGGGATAAACGCCCTCAGGCCGCGGCGGCTGCAATAGTCCGCCACAGCATCGCGCACCCCGGAGTTGGCCGACACACCTCCACCGATGGCCACAGTCTTAACTCCGGTCTGTCTGACAGCCTTGTCGAGCTTGTCCATCAGAATGTCGATGATCGTGCGCTGGAGCGAAGCAGCAAGATCAGCCTTGTTCTGCTCGATGAAATCGGGATTCTTCCGGATCTCGTCTCTCAGCGTGTAGAGAAACGAAGTTTTCAGGCCGCTGAAACTGTAATCCAGTCCCGGAATATGCGGTTTGGCAAAGCGGAAACGCTTCGGATCGCCCTCAGCCGCGAGCCGGTCGATGTGCGGACCGCCGGGATAAGGCAGCCCCATCACTTTGGCACACTTGTCGAAAGCCTCCCCGGCAGCATCGTCGATCGTCTGGCCGAGGATCTCCATATCATTGTAATTCCTGACGAGAATTATCTGGCTGTTGCCTCCTGAGACCAGCAGGCAGATGAAAGGATAGTCAGGAACCTGATCATCCTCCTTGCGGCGTATGAAATGCGAAAGGACATGGCCGTGGAGATGGTTGACATCGACAATCGGGATTCTCAGCCCCAGCGACATACCCTTGGCGAAACTGGTCCCGACGAGCAGCGAGCCCAAGAGACCGGGACCGCGGGTGAAACCGATGGCACTCAGCTCCTCTTTAGCCACACCGGCACGTTTAAGCGCGGTATCCACCACCGGAACGATATTTTGCTGATGCGCGCGCGAAGCCAGTTCGGGCACCACACCGCCAAACTCGGCATGGACCTGCTGCGAAGCAATCACATTGCTCAGCAGCACCCCGTCGCGGATCACAGCCGCCGACGTATCGTCACACGACGACTCTATTCCTAAAATAATCACACTCATAAGACCTTGATTTTCTTATTTACCCTGCAAAATTAGCAAAATAAGTTCGTTTTAGCTAAACTAAAACATCATTAGGACGTCATCAATAGCAGCTTCTATTCGAGCTGTCGATCCAAACAACTTCTTAATGACCAAATTTTTCTCCATATAATGCTAGAACTCTTGTCTTAACGGGTAACCCTTTGACATTTTAGCCAGCTCCTTGACACTCACACCATTTACAAGACAATACTTTTCTATTTCACGCTTCAGCAGAAATCTATATTTAGCTCTATAACTAAACGAGAAAAAGCCATTTCCTACGCCAATTATAAATAGCATAGAAAATGGCTAAAATATTATTGAGACTATAATGAATCCCTCTAAATTATTTAAGCTGACCAGCTATATAAATAAAGAAATTTTTATAGCGTCGATTGAGAATAGTCAATCTCATATACAACCTCGCCATTAGCTTTTTTCTCAAAAGTTGCAACTGCGATCAGTTCGGGGATCCCGTTCGTCCAAAATGAAACGTCTTTCTTTTCTCCTATTGAGAGATTAATAGTTGAACATAGAGATTTAGCCTCTTCTTCAGAAAGCGATTTTAGGGTTTCAAAGCTATCGCCGTTTTTACCCAGATGAATTGATAATGGTTTCATAACATTATTATTAAATTTTACAAAATCAATTTTATAACCAAGAGCATTAGCTATTTTGGAGAGTGTGTCTATACTGGCAGAAGACTTACCTTGTTCTATACGAGACAGATTGGCTGCATCTATTCCTGTGATCATAGATAGCTGTTTTGCTTCTAAGTTCATTTCTTCTCTAATTTCTTTAATTCTCGCACCTAACCTTTTACGATCCTCGTTACGAAAAGTGGCTACCATTAATGGCATAGTTAGATTATGCCTTACAAACCACCACGAAAGTAATCCGTAAAGTTCCTCAAAAGAAGCTATATTATATTCCTGCTCAAACAAATCATAAATAGCTTTTTCATAATAGCTTCTTACTTGCAAAGGGTAAATATCGTTAAAAAGAAGACTTGTTGTCTCTCCTGATTCCCAAGAAATCAAAATCTCACTTTGGTTTCTCGGCTTTGGATGAAAGGCTATTGTTTCAATTTTCATGATTGAGAATTATTTTGCCGCAAAATTAATCAACAATTTCAAATTGGCAAAAAAAACAACATAAAATTTTAAATACTATATCCCATATTTATACCGCCTTCAAAATTTTTCAATTCACAGAATATATAGCAATAGGCCTATCCGATTTTTAGCAACTACTTTTTTAACTCATTTAACACCTCGTTTATAACTATTTGCGCCAAGTCATAATTTTGAAAGCTGCCCGTCACACAAAGAGACCCGCTCGGCTGTGGGGGCCGGGCGGGTCACAAACGTCAATTATTGTTTTGAAAGAAAACTCTGTTTTCCTGTCAGATGTCCTGCGCCTTGTGTGCGAGCCCTCCGGCTCTTTTCCGGTCCGCTCCCGGACCTTGACACCCGGAGGTGTCGGGGGGCGGCGCAAGGGAGATTTATCTGTTGTGTAAGCTTTCCGTTGAATGGGGGTCTTATTCGGGAACTGCGAAGATCACGATGCGGTTCCAGTCATTGGTGTCGTAAACCTGAGTGTTGCTGCCGGCGGCTTCGAGCACGAGGCGGGAAGGATCGATACCGTAGTCACCTACGAGGATGTCAGCGACAGCCTGTGCGCGGCGTTCTGAAAGCTTCATGTTGTATTCGGAAGTACCGGTGTCTTCGTCAGCATAGCCGCGGACTACGATTGTTGCATCGGGGTTGGCTTTGAGGAACTCGGCAACGTTGTAGACATTGACCATTTCCTCTGATGAAACATAAGCCGAATTGATCTTGAAGCGTACGGTCGGAAGGAGGGTTACGGCAGGTGCGGGTTCTACGACAGTGACGTCGGGGCAGGGAAGCTGGGCTTCGGCGGCAGCGAGAGCGGCTGAAGTGGTTGCAAGAGCGCCGCGGAGGTCGTTGATCTGAGCGTTGGCATTGTTGATGTAGTCAACATAGTCGCAGGGGTTGTAGCGTTTGAACTTCGAACCTGTGAGGTGGAAGGCAAAACCGCCGATTGCGGAGATGTCAATGTCGATGGGGCGTCCGTAGGCATCGTTGTTGAAGTTGTCGCCATAGAACATCGCACGGCCTTCAGCAAAGAAGTCGACATATTCGCTGAGACGGAAGCGAAGCTGCAAGCCGGCAGAAACGGGGAGAAGCCACTGGTTGGACTTGATGCCGTCGCCCTTGCGGTCCTGGATGTCGCCGACAACGGGGTGATAGTGGTAGACGTATGAACCGCCGAGGCCGATGAAGGGCACGATCGAGAAGACGCGTTTAGGACGGTAGCCGCCGATTGAGTTGAACATATCCCACATGAAGTCGACATTCAGGTTGGCAACGCGGGCCGAAGCCATTGTTCCCTGGTTCCAGTGCATCGAGCCATAGTAAGCCGAGAAGCGGAATCCCAGATAGGGAGAGATCCAGCGGCCGACGCCGAGGTTATATATTGCGGTCAGATGATGGTCATCGCTTCCGCCGTCAGTGCGGACATTCTCCATGAACGGAGAGCGGATGCCGGCACCGAGCTGGATGAACCAGTTGTCTTTCCATGATCCGGGAGTGTAGATGTCCTTGCACTCTACGTCCTGAACCAACACAGGAGTCTCTTCGACAACCACGCCAGTGATAGTCTCCTGGGCCTTAGCTTCATTTGCGCTCCAGAACATACCGCCTAAAGCCGCAACGATTAATAAATTCTTTTTCATTCTCTCATAAAATTAAAATGAAACACGATTTTTTTAGTAAACTCTCTTTTTAAATAGTCTTTTAGTAACAATCACTATGAATATTCGTCCCTGACACGCTTGTCACCGGGGGTTTGTAGTGTTCCTTTGCGGATTTTGATTTTATAACATTACTACATTTTTGTTTGTTCATCTCCCCGCCCTATTCACCTCCATTTTAACATTTGCCGCCGTCCATTTGACCTCCGCTGACTCTCATCAGTAAGGCTGAAGCGCAAAGTTGCTTTCAAGATAAGCGCTTTCCGGCCACTTATCCGCTGCTTTTCAACTCTCTTTGCAAATAAATTGTTAAATTTGCATCCTGAAATATTCCACCATAAAAGTTGTGGATGTTGCAAAGCTCGGTATTCCCAGTAGGGGCGCTTTTCAAAGCGTCCCTACCGGAGGCAATTGCGACAGGTTTTGCGACATCGTCAACCTCTTAAATCGAAGAAAACCAAATGACAGCTCTCGACATAATATTACTGCTGATATTCATCGGTTCGGCATGGCTGGGCTTCCGCAAAGGGATCATCAAACAGCTTGGCTCGCTTGCGGCGATCGTCATCGCGATCATTGCCTGCCGCTGCCTTGGGCAGCCTGTGACCGAAATGCTGACCGGCGCTCATCCCGACTGGCAGGCCTCCCCGATCAGCCGCGCTACGGTCTCGATCCTCGCCAACGCCCTGATCTACCTCGTGGCCTACTACGGGGTCATCATCGTTGCCAAACTGCTGCGCATGGTCAGCCACGCCATCCTGCTCGGCCCTCTCGACCGCATTGCCGGGGCCGCCTTCTCCGTGGCAAAATATTTTTTGCTTGTCAGCCTCCTGCTCAATCTCTATATGGTCATTTTCCCCTCTGACACCCTCAGTTCACGATCGCATCTGTGCAACGGACGCGTCGTGGTGCTCACCGCACGCTTCGCCCCCTGGGTCCTCGGCGCCATCCCCGCCCTGGCCTCCGACGGCGGAGACTGCCCCAAAACCGTAAGCACCGAAAAGGCCCCGGTGTCAACCGAAACAGCCATATAATCATCCCTCTATCCACCACCCCTCCGAGTTCATGGAAAATATGGAAACAAAAGATAAAGATCTGCAAAATCAGAAGCCGGACAGCGACGCGCTGCTCAACCGCGCGACCTCCGACGAATATAAATACGGATTCACCTCCGACATCGACACCGAGATCATCCCCGTTGGTCTCAGCGAAGACGTGGTGCGCCTCATCTCCGCCAAGAAAGGCGAGCCGGAGTGGCTCCTCGAATTCCGCCTCAAAGCCTTCCGCTACTGGCAGACGCTCGAAATGCCCACCTGGGCCCATCTCAACATCCCCCCGATCGACTATCAGGCCATCAGCTACTACGCCGAGCCGCGCTCCAAGGCCAAAGGCCCTGAGAGCCTCGACGAAGTAGACCCGCAGCTGCTCGACACCTTCAACCGCCTCGGCATTCCCCTCCAGGAACAGAAAGCCCTGGCCGGAATGGCCGTCGACGCCGTGATGGACTCTGTCAGCGTCAAGACCACCCACCGCGAGAAGCTCGCCGAAAAAGGTATCATCTTCTGCTCGATCTCCGAGGCCGTCCGCGACTACCCCGACCTGGTCAAAAAATATCTCGGCTCGGTTGTCAGCTACCGCGACAACTTCTTCGCCGCCCTCAACTCGGCGGTCTTCTCCGACGGCTCCTTTGTCTACATCCCCAAAGGAGTGCGCTGCCCGATGGAACTTTCGACCTACTTCCGCATCAACGCCTCAGGCACAGGCCAGTTCGAACGCACACTGATCGTGGCCGACGACGATGCCTATGTCAGCTACCTCGAAGGCTGCACGGCCCCGATGCGCGACGAGAACCAGCTCCACGCAGCGATTGTCGAAATCATTGTCGAAGACCGCGCGGAGGTGAAATACTCCACGGTCCAGAACTGGTATGCGGGCGACGCCGAGGGACGTGGCGGCATCTACAACTTCGTCACCAAGCGCGGACTCTGCCGCGGCGACCATTCGAAACTCTCCTGGACCCAGGTGGAGACCGGATCGGCCATCACATGGAAATATCCCTCCTGCGTGCTCAAGGGTGACTATTCGCGCGGCGAATTCTACTCCGTGGCCGTCACCAAAAACTACCAGCAGGCCGACACCGGAACCAAGATGATCCACATCGGCAAGAACTCCACCTCAACCATCGTCTCCAAAGGTATCTCCGCCGGACACTCCCAGAACTCCTACCGCGGACTGGTCAAAGTGGCCCCCGACGCCTCAGGCTGCCGCAACTACACCCAGTGTGACTCCCTGCTGATGGGCAGCAACTGCGGCGCCCACACCTTCCCCTACATCGACATCCTCAACGACACGGCCATTGTCGAGCACGAGGCTACCACCTCGAAGATCTCCGAAGACCAGCTCTTCTACTGCAACCAGCGCGGCATCCCGACCGAAGAGGCCATCGCACTGATCGTCAACGGCTATGCCAAGGAGGTCATGAACAAACTCCCGATGGAATTCGCCGTCGAGGCCCAGAATCTGCTCCAGATAACACTCGAAGGTTCCGTAGGATGATGAGCGAAGAAACAACAGCCACACAAGCACCGGCGGCCACGCCTCTGCGCCCCGCGCTCTACCTCATACCCTCGACCATGAGCGATGCGCCGGTCTCCGACGTGATCCCCGACGGAAATCTTGCCGTGATCCGCTCGGTGCGCCACTTCGTCGTTGAAAACGTCCGCACCGTCCGCCGTTTTCTCAAGCGCTGCGACCGCTCGATCGACATCGACGCCCTCTCGTTCACAGTGCTCGACGAACACACTCCGCCGACCGAGGTCAGCGCCATGCTCGCACCGCTCCGCGCCGGAGAGGCCGTAGGCGTCATCTCCGAAGCCGGATGTCCGGCTGTGGCCGATCCGGGAGCCGACCTTGTGGCCATAGCCCAGGCCGAAGGCTTCGAAGTCGTGCCGCTCGTAGGCCCGTCGAGCATCCTCCTCTCACTGATGGGCTCAGGCTTCAACGGCCAGACCTTCGCCTTCCGCGGCTATCTCCCCTACGAGTCCAAAGCCCGCAGCCAGCGCCTGCGCGACATGGAGCGCCGCATCCGCCAGGAGGGAGAGACCCAGATCTTCATCGAGACACCCTACCGCAACAACCGTCTCATCGCCGAACTCGCCTCGTCGCTCCCGCCGGCCATGAGACTCTGCGTGGCATCCGACATCACCGGTCCCCGCCAGTCGATCGTCACCCTGCCACTCTCCAAATGGGCCAAACGGAAGTTTGACTACGACAAAATCCCCTCCATCTTCCTGCTCTACACCTGAAAGACAGCCTTAGAGACCAATCCGTCATTACCCCAAAGCCCCCCCAACACAGAACGTCCAACAACTTCATCTGCTGCTATGGCACATTCGCGCAAACCCTCCAGACTCCCAATGCCGGGACTTTTCGACTCTCTCGAAGATTTCAGCGAAAACTCCGAGAGCGACTTCTGCATAATTCCCGACGAAAAAATGAGCGAGATCGCGCGTAAATACCGCCGCGAGCAGCCGGTCATCGACGAACTCCCCTCGTTTCAGGCCTCTGACCGCATCTTCTTCATGAGCTTCGGCAGCGGAAGCTCAGGCAACTGCTCCTATATAGGCGACCGCGAGGGTGGCTTCCTGATCGACGCCGGAGTGGAAGTGGCGCGGGTGGTCGACGGACTCCGCCGCAACGGCATCTCGATGGACCGAGTGGCCGGAATCTGCCTGACCCACGACCACGGCGACCACATCCGCGACGTCTACCCCCTGCTGCGCCGCTACCGCCATCTGCGCGTCTTCTGCACCCCCAAGACCCTCAACGGCATCCTCCGCCGCCACAACGTGTCGCGACGGATCAAGGACTACCACTCGCCCGTCTACAAGGAATTCCCCTTCCGCATCGGCAACTTTGAGGTCACCCCCTTCGAGGTCATGCACGACGGCGCCGACAACGCCGGATTTTTCATCACCAACGGAGACTGCCGCTTCGCCATCGCCACAGACCTCGGCTGCATCAGCGAGCGCGTAGACCACTACATGCGCCAGGCCAACTACATAGTCATCGAAGCCAACTATGACCTCAACATGCTTCGCGAAGGCCGCTACCCCGAATATCTCAAAGCCCGCATCGAAGCCCCCAACGGCCATCTCGACAACCGCGTAGCGGCTGAATTCCTGGCCGGGATCTACACCCAGCAGCTACGCAACATCTTCCTCTGCCATCTTTCCAACGACAACAACACCCCCGACCGCGCCCTGCGCGCCGTCAGCTCGGCGCTTGCCGGCGTAGGAGTGACCCGCTTCGGCAACGGCATGATCAACCTCAAGGACAC
>NZ_JAIDEN010000170.1 GCF_029054785.1 Duncaniella sp. | reverse complement strand
GCAGTCAGAGTGGTCTTACCGTGGTCAACGTGACCGATAGTACCGATGTTAACATGCGGTTTGGTTCTTTCGAATTTCTCTTTAGCCATAACTTTGCTATTATTTTCTTGATTAAATGATTGACTTTTCTAACAAGACGCCACGATAGCGTAAGCGCACTATCGGGGCTGTCATTCTTGTGATTGGTTGAGCCGATGGCGGGATTTGAACCCGCGACCTCTTCCTTACCAAGGAAGTGCTCTACCCCTGAGCTACATTGGCGGTATGTCTTAGAGCGGAAGACGAGGCTCAAACTCGCGACCCTCAGCTTGGAAGGCTGATGCTCTATCAACTGAGCTACTTCCGCATTAGGAATTTTGTGGGCGAAGATGGATTCGAACCACCGAAGGTATAAACCAGCAGATTTACAGTCTGCCCCATTTGGCCACTCTGGTATTCGCCCTTTCGTTTCGAACCGCCTGGCGGCTCTCTACGTTGTTAGTTTAGTTGAGCCTCTTGTCGGATTCGAACCAACGACCCCGAGATTACAAATCACGTGCTCTGGCCAACTGAGCTAAAGAGGCAACAAGTTATTGTGCGCTTGCTTTTGGAGGAGCGTTTCCTTTCAAAAGCGATGCAAAATTAGTGCAAATATTTTTACCCTCCAAATTTTTTCACACTTTTTTTACTGCAATTTTCAACATTTTCGCAGCAAAAAGCGCACAATAAGCAGTGAAATCACTGATAATCCGCAATTTAGCGGCAATGTTTTTTTATCCACTCATAATGACCTTTTTCAGTCTGAACAGTGGTCCAATGTTCATTGATCGGAGTCAGGAGCGCATCTTTGGGTGTGGAGATGACGTTGAAGACCTCGTAGCTTGTGGTCGGAGGACAGGTGTTGTCATTGAAACCCCATGTCATCCTGACCGGACACTGGAGATGGCGGGCAAAGTTGACCACATCGTAATATTCCAGCGTACGGATCTTGTCAGGAGTGGCAGTCGCGGGGTCCTTACGGAAATGATGGGGATAGCCTCCGGTCTTGTCGCCGAGATAGCCTGTCATGTCCGACAGCGCGGGATGGTTGGCCACGCAGCCATTGACTCTCTCGTCGAGCATGGCGGTGGTTATTGCCAGCGCTCCTCCCTGTGAGCCGCCCTGGGTAAAGAGATTCTTGCCGTCCCACTCAGGGAGCGAGGTCAGCAGATCGAGAAAGCGGCGGCAGCCGAGATAGACATCCTTCATATAATAGTCATCCGGATTTTCCATTCCGAATTTAAGATAATCGCCCTTGACCTTGCGCTCGGCGGCGAATTCAGCCTCGCTCAGTTCGGGATGCAGGCCGTGGATCTCGATTTCGAGACGGATCATTCCGCCCTCTCCGTAGTAGCGGTGGGCCATCGGATCCTTTATAGTCTTCACTCCCGCTCCCGGAGGGGTAAGGACCGCGGGATATTTGCCTCCACCTTTCGGGATGAAGAGATAGCCGTACATGGCACGGCCCTCGTCGTTGAGTTGCAGACGCACGAGCTGGCAGCTCATCTTGTCGGTCGTGTACTTCTCGACGGGTTCCGAAGTGTAGGTCAGAGGATATTTCTTGTCTTCGGCTACGGCCTTTTTCCAAAATGCGGCGAAATCAGAAGGCTCTTTGACAAACGGCTTCAGCTTTTCAGGCGAAAAACCGACCTTGACATGATGGGAGAACTTGTGTCCGTCAACAACAGCCTCCAGTCTGAGGTCGCGGAATCCGGGCTTGTCCATAGTGCCTATGTTCAGCTCCGCTCTGCCGTTTCGGTCGAGCGTGATGCTGCCCTGGGAATCGGCGGCAAGCATATCCGGACCGATCGTGTAGCCGACAGTCATTTCGGAGGCTGGGATACCGTAGCGGTAAAGTTCGATCGAAATCCTGGCGCTGTCACCTGTTTCATACAGCCACTCAGCATGATCGGGATTTGTCACCCACAGCATATCGCTGCGCGAAGGATAATTTTCGGCTCTCAGACCAGACACAAAAGAGGCCCCTAATATAATTAAGGTGGCAAGACGGGAAAATTTCATGGTAAATTTCAAGTTAAAACGCTTGTTTCTATAAATACCTATAAATATGTAGCAAAATTAGCGATTTTCCTTAAAATGGCGTAATTTTGCCAATAGAATATAATCCTACATGAAACGACAACTCATACTCGCCGCATTGTGCTGCGCCGCCACAGGCGCCACCGTAGCCCAAGTCAACAGCCCTGACGCCGGGGGCTATCTCGAAAGAGGCATACTCATGTTTGACGACCGCAACTACGAAGGCTGCATCGACCAGCTTGCAAGAATCCACAGTCTGAGCCCGACTCCGGAACAGGCCGAACGCGCCCTCTACTATCTCGGACTCGCCTCGCAAGGTCTTGGCGATGACGAAGCCCTCGGTCTGTTCAGAAAATTCCTCACCGACTATCCCGTCTCGCCCCTCAGAGCCGACGTGATGATGTCGGTGGGCGACTACTGGTTCAACCGCGGAAGCTATGCCGAAGCCCTCAAAGAATATGCCGGAGTCAACCCGATGGCCCTTACAGGCAACCGCTGCGATGACATGACATACCGCACAGCCTATTCCTATATGATGCTCGGCGAGTATGCAACGGCAGCAAGCCAGTTCCGCACACTCCAGAGTTCGGCAGAATACGGCAATGTGGCTCGCTTCTATCTCGGCTACATAGCCTACGTCAACAAAGACTACAACCTCGCGCTGCAATATTTCCGCAACGTCGACACCTCGCGCGAGCCCGGCAACGCCGCTCCCTACTATGAAGCTCAGATTGCTTTTGTCCAGGGCGACTTCAACCGCTCGCTCGACCTCTCCCGCCGGCTTCTGGCCTCCGGTTCGGTTCCGGCCTTCACAGCCGAATGCAACCGCCTGGCCGGCGAGTCGCTCTACAATCTCGGTGACGAAGCCGAAGCCCTCCCCTATCTCTGGAAATACTGCGCCGAAGCCTCGGATCCCCAGCCATCGGCTTTCTACATTCTCGGCGTGAGCGAATATCGCCGCGGTGACTACGATGCTGCGATCAAACTGCTCCAGCAGTCGATCGGCACACACTCGGCAATGGAACAGAGCGCCTACCTCTTCCTCGGCCAGGCCTATCTGAAGCGCGGCGACAACAACTCGGCCCTCATGGCTTTCGAAAACGCCTACCGTGTCGACTATGACCGCGAGATCCGAGAAACAGCCTTCTACAACTATGCCGTGGCCCGCATGGACGGCGGACGTGTCCCCTTCGGAAACTCCGTGGCTCTGCTCGAAAACTTCCTGCGCGAATATCCCGACTCAAAATACAGCGCCGACGTGCAGCGCTACATCGTCAACGGCTACATGACGGACAATGACTACGAGAGCGCCCTCGCCGCCCTTGACCGCATCTCCAGACCCTCGGCGGAACTGCTTCTTGCCAAACAGAGGGTTCTCCTTGTCCTCGGCTCCCGCGAATTCACATCCGGAAAAATCTCCCAGGCGATCACCCACCTCACCCAGGCCCGAAAACTCGCCTCTGACAATCCGACAATCCGCCGCCAGTGCGATCTCTGGTTAGGCGACTGCTACTACACGCGCGGCAACTACGACGAAGCAGCCTCAAGCTACCGCTCATTCATCTCCTCGGCTCCCAAAACCGACATCCGAAACCGTGCCATAGCCTACTACGATCTGGGCTACACCCGTTTCAGCCAGGAACGCTACTCTGACGCGATCACCGACTTCCGCGACGCCGTCTCCGTCATGCAGAGCGGCAGCCACGACCTCACGCAGTCACTCCTTGCCGACTGCTACAACCGCATTGCCGACTGCTATTACTATCAGTCCTCATTCCCCGAAGCCGCCGAGGCCTACACCAAAGCCTACGACCTCAACCCGACATCAGGCGACTATGCCCTCTACCAGCTCGCCATCATGAAGGGACTCCGCAAAGACCATGCCGGAAAGATCGAAAGCATCGATGCCCTGGCCGAACGCTTCCCCTCGTCGGGCCTCATCCCCAACGCGCTTCTCGAAAAAGCCGAAAGCCAGTCGGCCCTGGGCCGCACGGACCAGGCCATCGCCACCTACCGCCGCCTCGTGCAGCAATATCCCAACACAGCTCCGGGCCGAAACGGATATCTCCAGCTTGCCATCACCTACATCAACCGCGGCGAACGCGCCCAAGGCATCGACACATATAAAAAAGTCATCTACACCTTCCCCTCAAGCGAGGAAGCCCGCATAGCCGCCGACGACCTCAAGCAGCTCTACGCCGCCGACGGAAAACTCCAGGAATTCGTATCGTTCATCAACTCCGTGCCCAACGCACCGCGCTACGAAGCCTCCGAGCTTGAAAAACTCGCCTTCCAGGCCGCCGAAAACGACTACGTCAACTCCGGCACCACATCAAAACTCTCGGCCTACATAGCCGAATATCCCCAGGGTGCCGACCGCGCCCAGGCGCTCTACTATCTTGCCGACGCTGCCTGGAACGAGGGCAAACCTGCCGAAGCCCAGGGCTACGCGATGCAGGTGATCCAGGCTCACCCCGACTCCGAAGTAGCCGAAGACGCCATGCTGGTCAAAGCAGCCGCCGAAAGCTCGCTCGGCAAGACAGAAATCGCCTACAACACATATCAGCAGCTCGAAGGCCGCGCCTCAGGCTCCAACATGCTCCGCGAAGCCCGTCTCGGCCTGATGCGCACTGCCGCCGACCTCGGAAAATATGCCGAAGTAGTCAACACCGCCGACAAGCTCCTGGCCTCGACTGCCGCAAACTCCTCAACCGACCTCAACGAAATAAAATTCATGCGCGGCATGGCCAACAACAGCCTCGGAAACTTCGATAAGGCATACGGCGACTGGTCGGAACTCGCAGCAAACCCATCCGACATCTTCGGTGCGAAGAGCGCCTACTACATGGGCAGCTCGCAGCTCGAACGCGGACTCCTCAAAAACGCCAAAGCGACCGCCGAAAAGCTCATCGACTCCGACACCCCGCATCAATACTGGCTCGCCCGCGGTTTCATCCTTTACAGCGACATCCTCCGCAAGGAAGGCAAGAAATTCGAGGCAGACGAATATCTGAAATCACTCAAGAGCAACTATCCCGGCTCGGAAGCCGACATTTTCCAGATGATCGACTCTCGTCTCTGATCCCCTGACCCTATCCCGTCTTCCAGCCCAAACCCATCACTCAATTTCAGACTCAGAAAAAAATGAACACAAGATCCATCATATTTTCAATCTGCCTCTCACTCGGCGCCCCGCTCTTCGGACAAGGACTCCACAAGGAAATCAACGTCGAGCAGGAAATTGTCCCCGTCAAGCGCGACGCCGCCCGCATCTCCATACTTCCAACCCTCCAGCTCCCCGCCATCAGCCGCCCGCAACTGGCGTTCAGCAACCGCGTGGTCACCACAAGAGTCCCCAACGCAATCACTACACTCGAACCCGTAGCCTACGGCGAGAATCTCTTCTCATCACCCTGGCGCGGCTATGTGGCCCTCGGACTCGGCGCTCCCCTCTTCAACGGCGCCTTCTCGGCAGGCTACCGCATACTCGACACCGACCGCACCCGTCTGAGCGCCTGGGGACAGTATGACGGCGACATCTACACCCACAAAACCGACGGAGACAAGCAATACTGGCGAGACCACACAGCCTCACTCGGCGTAGATCTCCACCAGACCGTCGGCAGCAAATCTTTCCTCAACGCCGGCGTTGACTACACCTACGGCTACCACACCATCCCCTCCGCCTGGGATTCATTCTCACAAGGCACAAGCCGCTTCAATCTCTCGGCCCTCTTCTCGTCGCGCACCGAAGGTCTCGACTGGACAGCCGCACTCCGCTACCGCCATTTCGGATTCTACAACGTCAAAGCCCCACGGCTTCTGCACTTGGTATCCTTGCTCCCCGACATCGACTATCCCAACCATATCTTCACTCCGGGAGAGTCTGCCGGAACCGAAATCCTGACTCCCGGCGAGACAGAGATCCTCACCGTGACCGGAAGCACACCCGCCCGCCAGAACCTCTTCGGCGCATCGCTCACAGGTAAACTCCTGTTCGGCGACAACACCTCGCTCGCGCTTGACGTCGACGCCGACTTCCTCCACACCGGCGCCCATCAGAGACCTCTCTTCCCCTACCAGTTTGAAAACCTCGCGCAGAAAGGCAGCTCGACAGTCGGACTCGTGGCCCTCACCCCTCACCTCGACTATTCGACAGCGACCCTAAAGGCCCGCATCGGCGCTCAGCTCGATGTGAACATCAACAACGGACGAGTGTTCCACGTCGCCCCTGAAGCCTCCGTCGCCTGGACACCCTCACAGATTGTCGGCTTAGAAGTCAAAGCCACCGGCGGCTCGGAACTCAACGCCCTCTCAAGCCTCTATGACATCACCCCCTACCTCAACTCCTCGATGGCCTACACCAACTCCCACATCCCCTATGCCATCGACGGACGAGTGACCGTCGGCCCATTCTTCGGTGCCAGTCTCGAATTCTTCGGCGGATATGCCAAAGCCGACGACTGGCTGATGCCGGTCTCCGGAGCTGACTACATCGGAGGAGCCGTCTTTGACCGCGTCGACCTCTCGGCCTGGCACCTCGGAGCCGCCATCGGCTACGACTACCGCAAGACCCTCTCGGCCCGCGTCAGCTACGAGACAGCCCCCAACAGCTATGAGCACAGCCTGTATGAATGGCGCGACCGCGCCCGCCATGTGGTCAATGCCGAGCTGAAAGTCCGCCCCGTCACTCCCTTGCAGGTCACTCTCGGCTGGGAATTCCGCGCCGGACGCCACAGCTACTTCATGGACAACACAATTTCAGACCTCAGTGTCTACACCCCCGTAGCCGAATCACTGGGCTGCGTCTCCAACCTCTCGCTCGGCGCGTCCTATTCGGTCAGCGGACCGCTCACGATTTTCGCCCGCGGAGAAAACCTCCTCAACCGCCGCTACTATCACATCGGCGACCGCTACTCGCAGGGCCTCAACTTCATGATCGGAGCCTCTCTGAAATTCTAAGAGGTTGTTTAATAACAATTGCCAGAACCAAACACAGACTGCCACGTGAAAAAACTCGCACTGACACTCCTTCTCTTCATCACGGCAAGCGCCTTCCAGGCCAAAGCCCAATACTCATCCTACTACAACGGACTCCCCGTCGAAGTCCGTCAGGTCAAACCCTTCACCATCCCCGACCGCACAATCAATCTCGGCCTGCGCGGAGCTGTCGGCGACGGTGTCAGCCTCAACACCGAAATAATCCAGAACGCCATCGACGAACTCTCCAAAGCCGGAGGCGGCCACCTCGTAATCCCGCAGGGCGTATGGCTGACAGGCCCGATCGAACTCAAAAGCGGTGTCGACCTGCACCTTGAGCGCAACGCCGTCCTCTTCTTCTCCCCTGACAAAGCCCTCTATATCGATCCCACCCCCAAAGCCTCGCGCGTCAAAGCCTGCATCAGCGCAAGCCGCTGCAACAACATCAGCATCACAGGCGAAGGCACCCTTGACGGCAACGGCGCCCAGTGGCGTCCCGTAAAGCGGATGAAAGTCAGCGACGTCGAGTGGAAACGCTTCCGCAAGATGGGAGGAGTCGAACGTCAGGACGGCACCCTCTGGTATCCCTGGGAACTCAAATCAGGCTACCCCGACATCGCCGCTACCCCTGAGAAGCAGGAGAAAAAACGCAACGACCTCTTCCGCATCCACCACTGCGAAAACGTCCTCCTCTCCGGCGTAACTTTCCAGAATGCGCCCAAATTCCACGTCCATCCCTTCAACAGCCGCAACCTGATCATCGACGGGATCACCGTCCGCTGCCCCTGGAACGCCCAGAACGGCGATGCCATCGACCTCAGCGACTGTCATCAGGCCCTGGTGGTCAACTGCACGGTCGACGCCGGTGACGACGGACTCTGCATGAAAAGCGGCGACTACAAACCCGACGCGCTCGTCAACGGCTGCGAAGACATCCTCCTTCAGGACAACACCGTCTATCACGCCCACGGCGGCTTCGTCATCGGCAGTGAAGACATCTGCGGGATGAAACGCATCGTGGTCCGCAACTCGACCTTCTCAGGCACCGACACCGGACTGCGCTTCAAAAGCGCCATCGGACGCGGAGGCAAGACCGAGGACATCTACATCAGCGGCATCATGATGGCCGACATCCAGTCACAGGCCATAATCTTCGAGTGCAAATACGCCGACCGACCCGCCGGATCGAAAGACAGCGACATTGTGCGCCCCAAAACCGTAGAGAAAGTCCCCGAATTCACTGACATCCACATCTCCGACGTCATCTGCCGGGGCGCTGCGACAGCCATCGCCGCCAGCGGCATCGAAGGCTTCGACTGCGTCCATGACATCACCGTCGAGAACTCCACCTTTATATATACGGACAAAGCCACAGCGATTGACAGCGCAACGGCAGCCGTGACTGTCCGCAACGTTAAGTTCGTCGAAGACCGCAGACAGTAAGAGGTTGTTTAAAAACAAGAGTTAAACAACCTCTAAGAGGTAAAAAACACACTCTCTCCATCGGCACAAACATCCACGCAACCCCACTACACACACCTGAAACGGCATCTTTTGATGCCGTTTTTTGTATCCCGGCAAACCGGCCCGGAAATGACATCGACAGCCTCACCTTTGTTTCATAAAAAAATTAACATCATTCGTCATTAATTATCGCTTATTTATTGCTTTTTATTATCATTTCATTTATATTTGCATTTGTCGATTCCTTAATCTCTTTTTTTAACTTAATAAGTTATAAATCCATGAAAACGCTGTACCGATCAATTGTCGGTAGTCTGTTCTGTATAGGGCTGTCTCTATCCGCAGTTGCAGCTACCCCCAAAAATGCCGGAGTAAACGTGGACAAGTACCAGGCGGGAAGCCAGTATCTTGCCTACCCCCGACCGGCTTATGGAATTCCGGAACTGACAAAAGCCCCCAAAGGCTATGTCCCATTCCACATGGAACATTACGGACGCCACGGCAGCCGCTGGCTCCTCAAAGACACATCCTATGACCGACCGGTCGAAAACCTTGAAAAAGCCGCCGCTTACGGCAAGCTCACTCCACGAGGCGAACTTCTGCTGAAACAGCTGAAAGAAATTCAGGCAGCCTCCAAGGGACGTGTCGGCGAACTCACCCCCCTCGGCCACCGTCAGCATCGCGAGATAGCCCGCCGCATGACCGAAAACTTCCCTGAGATCTTCGTCCCCGGCACCCATGTCGATGCCAAATCGACCGTCATAATCCGCTGCATCCTCTCGATGGCCAACGAAATCGCCGAACTTCAGAAAATCTGTCCGGAACTGATCGTCACATGCGACGCTTCACGCACCACACAGAAAATCCTCGCCTACAACAGCACCGACTCCGTGGCCAAGAAACTCGGCAGAGAAGCCGAAAAGCGCTACGGTGATCCGTTTGAGAAACGCCATTCCGACCACTCGGCCTTCATAGCCAAAATATTCAACGATCCGAAATTCGTCGCCGACAGCCTCGACGAGAAAAAAATCTTCGGTGACATTTTCGACATAACAGTCAACACCCAGAGCCACGACGACCAGCCGGACCTCTACGATCTCTTCACCGCCGACGAACTCCGCAACGAATGGCTCGCCCACAACGCCTCCTGGTATCTCACCGCAGGCAACACCTCTCTGACCAACAACCGCATCCCCTACAACCAGCGGGTGCTTCTGCGCAACTTCATCGAATCAGCCGACACCGCGATGGTATCCCCGCGGCTGAGCGCAAACCTCCGCTTCGGCCACGAGTCGATAGTCCTCCCGCTGACAATACTCATGGAGCTTAACGACAGCGCCGTTGACCTGACCGACCTTGACGCACTCGCCGCCCGGTGGCGCAACTACGAGATTTTCCCGATGGGCAGCAACATACAGATGATCTTCTACCGCCCCAAAAAGAATCCGGCCTTCACCCCCGACGAAGTTCTCGTCAAAGTCATGCTCAACGAAGCTGAAGCCACTCTCCCGGTCAAAGCCGTCAGCGGTCCATATTACAGATGGTCCGACCTGCGTGACCACTACATGAAGAAACTCGACAGTTTCCCAACCAGATTCAAAGAATGAAAAACAGGTGTCTAAACACCCTCTAATATCCACCATAATAATAACCCTATCATCATTCACATTATGGCAAACGGAGTCTTAACACTAATTAACAAATCGGGGGGGATAAAAGCCCTTTCCCGCACCATGCTCCTTGTTGTGCTCGCGCTTGTGACACTCAGTGTAAGCGCCCAGACACGTAACATCTCAGGAACAGTCACCGATGAAGGCGGCGACCCGATGCCTGGAGTATCAGTAATCATAAAGGGTACCAACCAAGGCACCTCGACCGACATCGACGGCAAATATTCGGTCAAAGCCGCCAACGGAGCCACACTTGAATTCTCATACATAGGCTACACCACACAGAAAGTAACCGTAGGCAGCCAGACTGTCATCAACATCTCGATGCAGGAAGACATCAAGGCCCTCGACGAAGTTGTTGTCGTGGCCTACGGTACCCAGAAAAAATCCTCGATCACCGGTGCCATCTCACAGGTGACAAGCGCCGACATAGCCAACCGTCCCGTGTCGAGCGTGACCTCCGCTCTTGAAGGAGCCTCTTCAGGTATCAACGTAACCGGCGCCATCGGCCAGCCCGGCACATCGTCGACAATCAGCATCCGCGGTGTCGGTACCGTTACCGGCAGCAACTCGCCACTCATCGTACTCGACGGCGTGCCCTTCGACGGCAATATGACTGACATCGCCCCTGACGATATCGAGTCGATCTCCGTGCTCAAAGACGCAGCATCATGCGCCCTCTACGGCAACCGCGCATCAAACGGTGTTATCCTCCTCACCACTAAGAAATCAAAATCCAACAAACCGACCTTCACCTTCAAGACCTCACAGGGATGGTTCGAACGTGGACAGTCGGAATACGACCGTGTCAATCCCTACCAGTTCATGGAGGTGGAATACGCCAACCTCTATAATGGACAGATCAGTTCCAAAAATCTTGACCGCACCAATCCTGCCGATATGGCAGCTGCACGTCAGTATGTCATGAAAGAACTCATCGACTCCCGTACCGTCATCAATATTTTCGATACCCCCGTGACCGAGATGTTCGATGCCAACGGCAAGATGAACCCGAATGTACGCATTAACCCGCTCTATGCCGAAGACCTCGACTGGTATGACCAGAGCATCAAGAAAGGCTACCGTGCCGAATATTCTTTCGCCGGTACCGGTGCAACTGATCGCAGCGACTACTATTTCTCCGTAAATTATCTTGACGAAAACGGCTATACCAAGGATTCGGGCTTCGAACGTCTTACCGGCCGCGCCTCGATCAACATCAAGCCTACCAAATGGTTCAAGACAGGTCTCCAGCTCAACGCCTCTCACCAGAAGACCAACGACTCAGCCGGACGCGACGGCGATTCAAACTCCTCGTCTACCACCAATCCCTTCTACTTTTACCGCGTCATCGCTCCTATCTATCCCGTACACCTTCATGATGTAAATACCGGTGAATATATTCTCGATGCTGACGGAAACCGCCTGTATGACCCCGGTTACTATCAGACAGTCTCAGCTGACGGCACTACACAAGAAGTGCCCACCCGCTATCAGCTTCAGGCCAATCACTCCATCTGGGAATCCGAGATGAACCACGACCGCCGTGTCCGCAACACCTCCAACTCGACCGCCTACGCAGACTTCATTCTTCCCTACGGGTTCACTTTAACCCTCAAGGGCAACCTCTCGACACGCAATGAAGAGCGTTCAAGCTACGGTTCGGCCGTCATCGGCGGTTCGGCCAAAGGTACCGATGGTAAGCTTTCGAAAACCATCTATAACTACAAGACCTGGACCTTCCAGCAGCAGCTGAACTGGAACCACACCTACGGCAAGCACTTCATCAATGTGCTCCTCGGACACGAGAACTATTCATATAAACGCGACTACACCTACACCCGCGCTCAGGGTGTGAAGATCGAAGGACTCGAAGCCCTTGTCAACTTCACCACTCCGACCCATGCCACAGGTTATGCCGAACGCTACCGCACCGAATCATATCTCGGCCGTGTGCAGTATTCCTACAACGACCGTTACAATATCGAAGGTTCATTCCGCCGCGACGGAGGTAGCCGCTTCTCCTCCAAAGCCCGCTGGGGCAACTTCGGATCTGTCGGCGCCAACTGGCTCTTCACTGCCGAAGATTTCATGAAAGATCAGACTTGGATCACCAACGGTAAACTCCGCGCCAACTGGGGACAGGTCGGCAATGATGCCGGCTCCGGACCTTACGCATATTACAGCCTCTACGCCTCCGACATCAAAGGCGGCAATGCGGCCTACGTTATGTCACAGCTTGCCAATCCCGATCTTTTCTGGGAAACAGGCGAATCCTGGGGTCTCGGTCTTGAAGCCCGTCTCTTCAACCGCTGGAATCTCAGCGTAGAATACTACGACAAGCGCAACAACGACCTGCTCTTCGACGTTAACAATCCTATTTCAGGCGGCGGTACAGGTTTTGACTACGCAGAAAGTGTTATCACCAAAAACTTCGGTTCCATCTCCAACCGAGGCATCGAAATCAACACGGATGTTGACATCTTCACCAACCGCGACTGGACTGTCAACCTTGCCGCCAACCTCACCACACTAAATAATAAAATGGTGAAAATGCCGGGCCAATACAAAAAAGATGGTCTGCTCTCCGGTTCTCAGAAGATCATTGAAGGGCATAGCCGCTACGAATGGTTCACATACCATTGGGCCGGTGTGGATATGATGGACGGTATGAGTCTCTACGACGCGAACCTTGATGACTACCACATCGTTGCTCCCGACGGAAGCATCATCGGCGGTACATACGACAACGATGTTCTCGTGTCAACAGAACTCACGGATGACAAATACAAGTGCATTGACGGCAAGTATTATGTCAACACCACCACCTATGCCAAGAGAGATTTCCGCGGCAAAGCCCTGCCTGATGTTTACGGATCTTTCACAGCCAATGTGTCATGGAAAAACTTCAGCCTCTCGGCAATGATGACATACTCTGTCGGCGGTAAAATTCTCGACTCCGGTTACTCTTCTCTTATGAGTCTTTCATCAAGCTATGTCCGCAACTACCACAAGGATATTCTCAACTCATGGAACGGAGTTCCGGAAGGCATGACCGAGACATCGCCCAACCGCATCAACCGCTCGATCAATCCGGTCATCGACATGACCCAGACCTACAACAACTCTACTTCTGACCGTTTCCTCATCAGCCGTAACTACGTCACCCTGAAGAATATCAACTTCGCCTACTCACTCCCGAAATCCATACTCCGACCGCTCACTCTCTCATCTGCGCGTCTTTACTTCTCGGCTGAAAACGTGGTGACAAGCACCAAACGCAAAGGCCTTGCCGCAACCCAGCGCCTCAGCGGCTACGTCTACAACCAGATGCCGCCGGCCCGCGTCTTCACCTTCGGTCTCAACGTTTCATTCTAACCACCCCAAAATCATCCGCAATTATGAAAAAATCAATCATAGCGCTATGCGCAATCGGATCTCTCGCTTTTGCAAGCTGCTCCGACAGCTATCTTGACCTCACGTCAGAAGAAGATGTGACATCATCGGCTGTTTTCGCCAATATCGAGATGCTTGACGGCGCTGTCAACGGTCTGAGCCTTATCATGTCCAACAGTTATAGCTCAAGTGGATTCGGCCGTCAGGGCTACAATGGAGAGGCCACAATCTCGCTGTGGTACGGCGATTACAGAAGTTCCGACGCTCAATACAGCAACGCGACAAGCTACATCGACATCATCAATTCCAACTCCAATGAGCTTGGCACCACCGGTGCGACTTATTTCCCATGGTATTACTACTACATGCTCATCGCCAACGCCAATGCTGTTGTGATGCATGCCAACGAAGCCGATGGAACACAGAACGAAAAGAACTTCTATATCGCCCAGGCCCTCGTCTACCGCGCACATGCCTATACTCAGCTTGTGGCCCTCTACTCCAAGCGTTGGGTCGATTCGCGCAACGGCGAAAGCCGCGGTGTGCCAATCCGACTTGACGACAGTACCGGTGACATAGCCTGCTCTTCACTCGGCGATGTCTACAAGCAGATCTATGCCGACCTTGACCAAGCTCTCAGGCTCTTTGACCAGTCTACTCTGACACGCGGCAATCAGCTCTGGCGCACAGACGCCTCGATTGCCCACGGCGTATACTCCCGCGCCGCTCTTGCCAAACAGGACTGGGCTACCGCAGCCGACCACGCTGCAAAAGCCCGCAAAGGCTACTCTCTCATGACTCCCGAAGACTACTGGGCCGGCTTTAACACCGCAAACAAGGAATGGATGTGGGAAACCTACACTGACGCCATTGAAAACCTCGGTGTCTACGGATTCTTCGCCTACATCGGTGCCAACACAGGTTCGTCGAAAGGCTATAAGAACATCGGCTCCATCGACAAGGGTCTCGTAGAACAGATCCCCGCAACCGACAGCCGTCTCGGTCTCTACATGATTCCGCAGGAAGGCGAATCAGGATGGTCGACATCCGATTCGGGCCGTGCGACAAAAGGTAATTTCTACACCCGCGTGAAAACTGAATTCGCAGACCGCATCGACAAAAAGAATACATATATATTTGCCTATATGTCGACGAAGTTCCAGAAAATCGACGACCGCTCGATCGGCTGTGTTCCCATCATGCGCGCCGCCGAGATGATCTACAACGAAGCTGAGGCCCTCTGCATGCTCGGAGGCAACGAGACTCAGGTGCGTCAGCTCCTTGAGGAAGCTGTCAGCCCCTATCAGCCCGGCTATACCTGCAATCTCTCCGGTGACGCTCTGCTTGAAGAGGTGAAGCTCTACAAGCGCTTCGACCTCTGGGGCGAAGGACGCCACTACTTCGACCAGAAGCGCTGGAACATGGACATGGTCCGCAAGAGCTGGGAAGAAGGCGGTAACTGGCACCCGACACTCGCAGGTTCCGGCGCTACCGGCGGATCCTACACAAAGACCGGCAAGAACAACTGGTGCATCTGTATCCCCAACCGCGAAACCGACTACAACAAGCTCATCAACTACAACATCGAGCCTGAAAACTGGACCAAGGACTCTCCCCAGCAGTAGTCTCTTCCACCCGTAAGTTTTACAACAGCCTCAGATCACCCTGACAGCCGCGTTCCGCAATCCGGAACACAGCGATACCCCCACCGATCCCGTCCGGCCCGCGCGCCGGGCGGGATTTTTTGCAGCCACTCCGGTCAGCCTGCCGCCGCGAAAACAACCGCCAATCCACCCAGTCAGCCCGTGCCGAGACATTAAAAATTCCTGAATCTGAGACAAATTTTATTTATATCTATACATTTTC
>NZ_JAIDEN010000017.1 GCF_029054785.1 Duncaniella sp. | reverse complement strand
CCTCCCCTACGGCGGTGAAGACCTCTCGACAAGCGTCGGCGGATTCGCGGCTGCGAACTTCATCTGGAAAAACCGCTACGTCATTGACGGAAGCTACCGTCTGTCAGGATCCTCCAAATTCGGCTCGGACAAGCGCACGGCACCTTTCTGGTCGACTGGTCTCGGCTATAACCTCCACAACGAAAACTTCATCCGCGACCTCGGTTTCGTGGACCTGCTGCGTATCCGCGGCAGCTACGGCTACACCGGCAGCGTCAAATTTGACTCCTATCAGGCTATCTCAACCTATTTCTACTCTGTCAACTATCTGCACTACGCCGGTGTCGGTGCGATCCCGATGGGAATGGCCAATCCGGACCTGACATGGCAGACCACAAAGAAATTCAACATCGGTCTGACCTCATCTCTCTTAAGCGACCGTGTCAACGTTAACCTCGACTACTATCGCGAAACGACTGACGACATGCTCATCGACGTCAGCCTGCCACCCTCCTCAGGCGCAAGCTCTGTCAAGAACAATTTCGGCAAACAGCGCAGCAACGGTATCGAATTCTCACTCTGGGGCAAGATCATCCAGACCCGCGACTGGGGATGGAACCTTTCGGTCAACGGTCTCCACTCCAAGACCACCATCCTCAACATCTCCGATGCCCTTAAACGCAAAAACGAAAACAACTCGCAGGTCAACGACGAAGTGGCTCCACGCCTGCAATTCCGCGAAGGCGAATCGCCCACAGCGATCTATGCCGTACGCTCAGCCGGCATAGACCCTGCATCAGGCAAGGAAATCTTCATCAAGAAAGACGGCTCTTACACGTATGAATACGATGCCGCCGACCAGGTTGCATGCGGCGACACCAACCCCATTCTTCAGGGAACGATCTCCTCACTGCTCACCTGGAAGAACCTCTCGTTCAACATGAACTTCTCCTATCGTTTCGGAGGAGACATGTATAACTCCACCCGTATGGTCAAAGTCGAGAACATCGACCCGAAATACAACGTCGATGTCCGTGCCTTCACCGAACGCTGGAAAAAGCCGGGCGACCGTGTGCCATATCTCGCAATCTCACAGAACGGCGGTCAGACTTTCTCCTACTCAGACCGTTTCATCGAAAAAGACAACGAACTCTGGCTCTCAAGCATCACCCTGCAATACAACGTGCCTCAGAACTGGATCTCTCCGCTCGGCCTGCAACGTCTCTATGTCAGCGCCGGTGCCGAAGACCTCTTCCGTCTGACAAGCGCGAAATATGAACGCGGCACAGCCTATCCGTTCAGCCGCAACGTAAACCTTTCACTTAGTGTGACATTCTAAAAAACCACTGACAGTACAATGAAAAAAATATATCTGACACTACTCTCGGCTCTGGCACTCGCAACAAGTTCCTGCGAGGACTTTCTCGACGTGCGGCCCAAAGGCGAGCAAGTCGAAAACGACCAGTTTGCCACTGCCAAAGGCTTTGAAGACGCCATCTACGGCATCTACGGATACATGACCGAGAACGCACTCTACGGCATGGACATGGTGTGGGGTGTGGCCGAGGTCCTCTCCCAGGATCTCAAGTGTGACGACACTTTCGGCAAAGACCTTGGCCAGTATGACTACAAAAGCAATTCTGTCACACGCAGCCGCTTCCTGGCCATGTGGACAAAAGGCTACCAGGCCATTGGCTATACCAACAACGCGCTGAAGAATCTCGAATCGAAATCGCAGAAGGAATTCCCGCTCTATGATTTCTATAAAGCCGAGCTGCTCGGCATCAGAGCAATGGTCCACTTCGATCTGCTCCGCTACTTCGCGCCGACCGACCCGTCAAAACAGGGCATTCCCTATGTCAAGACATTCAATTTCTCCGTGAAACCCTTCTCCACCGTTGGCGAATGCTATGAATTCATCGTCGCCGACCTCACCGAAGCCGAAGGACTTCTGAAAGAGAAAGAGAATCTCGTCTACCCGCGCGACAACGAGCAGTATGACCGCTTCCTCAACTGGCGCGAAACCCACCTGAACCTCTACGCCATCCAGGCACTCCTGGCTCGCGTACACTGGTATATGGGCAACAACGCCAAAGCGGCCGAATATGCCGAAGCCGTCATCAGCAGCGGTCGTTTCCCGCTGGTCGATGTGACCGAGGTCCAGGCATACGTGGCCGGTGTGCTCTCTCCGAAAGAGACCATCTTCGGACTCTACTCAACCAAATATCTCAGCACCGCCACCACCTATCTTTACAGCTATGAGTCAAACAAGACCTATAATCCTTTTGACGACATAAACGGCAAAAACTATCTCATGCCGTGGACATCGGTCTACTCGGAGGATATCGACGCAACCACCCAGGACTATCGCAAGACCCAGTTCCGTCAGGGCAGCGGCGTGGCCTACTGCCTCAAGCTGGTCGACTATCAGACCATCGAGAACAACAATGTCCCGACCCGTCCGGATCTGATCTCAGGTATCAGCCTCATCCACAGCGCTGAAATGTATCTCATCGCAGCAGACGCGCTTCTCGAAAGCGACTACTCCAAAGCATTCAGATACTTCAACGAGGAAATCACGTCACGCGGCCTGACACCGCTGCCCGACACCGAAACCCTCACATCGGAACGGATCTTCAATGAATTCCACAAAGAACTCTTCTGCGAAGGTCAGCAGTGGTTCAACATGAAACGTCTCAAACGCGACATAACCTCGAACGTCGAAAGCCGCATAATTCCGGCCAATGACGACATTTACGTCCTGCCGATCCCGGATGAGGAATTCGAATACCGCCCGGAGACTTCAAAATAATCTAAGAAACTCTTAAGTCATGAATTTCAGACCAATAAAAAATATTGCCTTGTGCATGGGGCTGCTGACAGCATTCTCCGCCTGTACGGAAGATGACTACAAGCTCTATGACACGACCCAGAAAGACTCTGTCTTTTTCGAATACCGTAACTCAAACAACGAGCAGATCGACAACCTCGAATATGCCTTCAATTTCGACATTGCCACAGTCCACACCGTCGAGATTCCCGTCACACTGATGGGTATGCCGAAAGACTATGACCGCACGATCCGCATCGACGTCATCGAAGAAAACTCCACGATGGTCGAGAATGTCAACTACACCATCACCGACAACATTATTCCGGCCAACGCCGTCAGCGGCACGGTCAAAGTCAACCTCATCCGCGACCTTGATCCTGACATCCTCACAGCGCCGAAATCTCTCGCCCTTACAATCGGCGAAAATGACGACCTGCGCTCTGTCGGAGTAAACTCTTTCACCATCACCTACTCGGACATCCGACCTTCGGAACGTCCGAGCTGGTGGTCCGTCTCTTCAAGCTCTCCTCTGCCGGCCTACTCATTCGAGAACGCCCAGCTCTTCTTCCAGTACTTCTATGAATACGCGCCCAAGGCCGACATCAATCTTTTCAATGAGATGATCGCAAAATACGGCGACTATTTCGTGGATGCGGTCGCTTTGCAGGGACCGATAGCCATGTACTCGGCTTTCATCCAAAATTATGTCTGCCTCCCGCTCTACCGCGACCATCCTGAAATCGGCTGGCCATACGCAATCCCCGAATGGTAAACACAAGACCAAACAACAAAGCAAGTAAAGAATCATGATAAAAAAATCATATCTATTCCCAAGCCTTGTCGCCATGCTTGCAGTAACAGCCACCTCCTGCATCGACGACAACTCAACCTACGGAGGAAATCCGCTTCCCGGACTTTCGGTCACAGTCCCCGGCGATACCGAAATGCCTATATACAGCTTCAACTACGGTGAAGACTGTGTGATCACTCCTGAAATCAACTACGACGGCTCCCGCGAGCTGACCTATGAATGGAGCATCGGCACTTACAGCAACAGCGTGAAAGGGCCGCTGGAATTCGTCAGCAATGAAAAGACACTCGTCCATTTCTTCCCGCAGGGAGGCAGCTACTATGCCCACCTCGTGGTTTCAGACGGAGAAGTCGGAATCGTGCAGGACTATGAGATCAGCATCAACCGCACCTTCGAGCAGGGCTACATGATCATCTCCAACAATGCCGCTGGCGAAGGCAACCTCGTATTCATCAAAGACCTGACCCGCGAGGAAATCGAAGCCGGCATTCCCCAGACCATCATGGAAAACTGCCTGCAACGCGTCAATCCCAACATCGGCAATCATACACTCATCGGCTCACAGATCATCCAGTGGTATGCCTGGGGTGGCAGCGGCCCTGTCCAGACCAACCGACTCGCTGTCATGACTTCCGACGAAGGACTCTATGTGGATCCCAACACGTTTGTGGTCTCATCCACGATCAAGAGCAATGACATTATCTCCGGCTTCAAAGGCAGCCAGTTCTTCATGGAGGGCATCACTCCTGTCATCGTCGACAACTCAGCCAACAAATACCTCTCGCTCAACAGCCAGTATATGTTCGGCTATGAATCCAGCCTTTACAAAGAGGCTAAGTTCGACCTGATCCAGAACAACACCTATTATGTCGGTCTCAATCAGGTCTCGGATGTCTACTTTGTCAACCTTTCGCCACTGGTATTCTCCATCACCGCAGCCTATTCTCCGACCAAATGGTCATCGTCAAACACAATCGATGCCAAAGACGAGAACGGCAATCCCTTCTTCACCAACGAAGAACTGATCGCGATCTTCAAGGGCGAAGGAATTGTAGGCGAATATGGCGCGACCTCTTATCCCGCCACCCTTTTCACCCGCAACAAGACAACCGGCCAGCTCTATGTCACCGCATTCTCCGGAATCGGCGCCTACACAACCGGCATGATCTTAGCATTCCGCAACAAGATCAACACCACCGCTTCAAGCGCGATGCCCGATATGGACTCACAGATCATCTGCTCGAATACATATCACAGAAGTTTCTTCTCAAAAGCCAACCAGGTATTCGTGATGCTCAAGAATGAGAATACCTACACATTCCCGTCAACATCACAGGCTGCTGTCACCTTCCCTTCCGATGAAGAAATCACCTACATGACAATCAGCACCCAGACCGGCTCAGAAGAACTCATCATTGCGACGGCCAACAAGAACACCGGACGCGGCAACCTCTACTTCTATGATGTGAAGGACGTGCGCACCGACAACCCCGATCCCGCACCCAAGTCAACCTATCTGAACTGTGCCGACCGCATTTCTTACATAACCTATAAACCACGTATAGCGAACTGAACAATATGAAACTCAAAAATATTACACTTGCAACAGCTCTGTGCATCGGTTTTGCAGCCGGTGCGCAGACTCTGGACCTGACAGTCGGAGTTCCGGCTGAAGATCTCAGAATCTTTGTGCGTCCAGTCAATGAATACACCCAGAAAGCGACAGTCGAGCTTTCGTCAGACGGAGCCGGACATGTCAAAGGCCAGGTCACAGCCAACCCTGACGGTCTCTATTTTCTCTATGCCTCAGGACCCAAGGCCCAGTATTCGCTTCCGGTCTACATCCCGGCTGACAAATCCGCGGCTGATTTCAACCTGACCATCTCCGAATTCACCCCCACCACATCTTTCACCGACAACTCGAACACAGCGCTTGGCGCATATACAGCATCTCAGATCGACAAGTCAAGAGTCTTGGGCAACCAGTCATCACAGCTGACCACAGACCAGATCAAAAATATCCTCCTCAGCTATACCACAGACGCGGACTCAATCATCGCCCTCAGAGCGATCCCGGCCCCTGAGGCTGATTTCATCCGTCTTCAGGCCTACAT
>NZ_JAIDEN010000169.1 GCF_029054785.1 Duncaniella sp. | reverse complement strand
ACCTGTGATAAGTATGTTATGCTTCATTTGTTTTAAAGAATAATCTAATGGTTTAAAATGATTTAATGCGTTGAGGAATATATGATTGTATCTTGATTTCTGTCGAGATAGACAGAGGTGGAGTGTACAACCGTTTTCCGTTCATTCGATATGAGAGATTTCGGGGGGCAATCAACTGGTTGATGTAATATGGTGTCGGCTCCTACCACGCATTCCGGCGGAACTGATGCGTTTTTATAGAACTTGCAGCCTGTGGCAACCCAAGTATTGTGACCGACATGAATCGGGCCGTAGGCCTTGTAGGGACGGGGAGGAACTGATGTCAGCTGATGGAAATCGGTGTCAATGAACAGGCAGTCCCATCCGACCAGAACATTGTCTTCAAACGTAATTCTGTCATAACATGCAAGTTTCATTGCGCATGTCACAACGACATCGCTTCCGAATGTCAAGGTTCCGGATTCGCCAACCGAGATTGCAGACGCGTTTCCGATTGTCAGTTTGCCGTTGAATATGATTTTGCCGTGGTTTTCGAATCTTATGCCGGAATTCGGGTAGATTGACACAAGGTTGATACCAAGTCTGACCATGCCGAATCTTACAGGACAGTTGAACTCGATTTTGCCGGTGCATTTCAGATTTTGAGGCTTGTAAAACAAAATCGGCAATTTCCATGCCTGGTGCAGGGGCAGATGGCGGAAGTTGAAGCAGATGGATTGCAGCAGAGATCTGAAGATCCATTTTTTCTCCCGGATTTTATTCAGCATAGACATTTCAGATTTTTGAGACATGTTTTCAGAGAGTCGGTCCAGTAGGGGATTTCAAGGCCGAAAGTTTTCTTGAATTTGGTTTTGTCAAGAACAGAATATGACGGACGGACCACCGGTGAGGGAAATTCGTCGGAATGACATGGCCGGATGTCGCAGCCGGTGTTGCCGGAATACTCGGCGATCATCTTCGTGAAGTCGTACCACGAGCAGACTCCTTCGTTGGAGTAGTGGTAGATCCCTTCGTTGCCGTCAAGTTTTCCGTTGTCGATGATGTCGACGATCGCGTCGGCGAGGTCCTGGGCGTAGGTCGGGGTTCCGGCCTGATCGAAGACTACATTGAGCTGCGGGCGTGTCGACGTAAGGTTGAGCATGGTCTTGACAAAGTTTTTGCCGTATTCCGAATAGAGCCATGCGGTGCGGATGATCAGATAACGGCAACCGCTTTTGAGTATCTCTTCCTCTCCGTGGAGCTTTGTGCGACCATAGGCTCCGGTCGGGTTGAGCGGTTCCTCCTCAGAGCGCGGGGTGTTGCCAAGATTGCCTCCGAAAACATAGTCGGTCGAGATCTGGATCAGGGGAATGCCGTTGTCGGCGGCGGCTTTGGCAAGGTAGCCGACAGCGGTGGCATTGATTTTCTCGGCAATGTCCTCCTGCTCTTCGGCCCGGTCGACATTGGTGTAGGCCGCACAGTTGACTATTGCCTGGAAGTCATTGCAGCCAACGCCCAGAGCGACGGCTTCAGGATCAGTGATGTCGATGTCATCGGCATCAGTAAAAATATATTCGTTCGGAGACTTTTCTGCGGCTTTTTTCAGGCTGTTGCCCAACTGGCCGTTGCCTCCTGTGACAAGTATTCGCATGTGGGGTGTTTTGGGGGATTTAAAATGGATTGATCTTACCTGATATCGTAGAGATCGGTTGAGTAGTCAAACGGAGAGTCGAAGTCCTTGAGCAGCGGATGGCGCAGGTCTTTATCGCTCAGTATTGCCTTGGACGGATCTATCAGCCAGTCGATGCCGAGCGAGGTGTCCTGGATGGAGATGCCTCCGTCGGCCTCAGGCGCATAGTAGTTGTCACATTTATATTGGAAGACTGCGATGTCTGACAATACGGCGAAACCGTGGGCAAAGCCGCGGGGAACAAAAAACTGACGGTGGTTGTCTTCGGAAAGCTCTACGGCCACATGTTGTCCGTAGGTCGGAGAGCCTTTGCGGATGTCGACTGCGACGTCAAGCACACGGCCCTTGACACAGCGCACAAGTTTTGACTGTGTGAACGGAGGCGCCTGGAAGTGGATACCACGCATCACTCCGTAGCTTGAACAGCTTTCATTGTCCTGCACGAAATCTACGGGCCGCACCTTTTCATCGAACTCACGTTTGGAATAGCTTTCGAAAAAATAGCCGCGGGAGTCGGCGAAAATACGCGGTTCGATGATTACAACTCCTTCTATATCAGTTTTTATTACTTCCATTTGAATTTATTGATAGAGACTACTGGTGGGATTGGTTTCAGTCGAGATTCGGAGAGTCTGTGCGGTCGATCTCGTCGACAACCTTCATAAGATATTGACCGTATTGGTTTTTGAGCATCGGTTTTGCGATTTCAAGCATCCGTTCGCGCGAAATCCAGCCCTGACGGTAGGCGATGCCTTCCAGACAGGCAATCTTCAGGCCCTGACGTTTTTCAAGCACCTCGACATAGATCGAGGCCTCGGCAAGAGAATCGTGGGTACCGGTGTCGAGCCATGCAAAACCTCTCGGCAGAGTCTGCACCCGGAGTTCACCGTCCTTGAGAAACTCCTGGTTGACAGTCGTGATCTCAAGCTCGCCGCGGGCCGAAGGCTTGATGCGCGAAGCCACATCGACAACCTTGTTGGGATAGAAATAAAGCCCGACAACCGCATAGTTCGACTTCGGATGTTCCGGCTTCTCCTCGATCGAAAGACAATTACCATCCTTGTCGAACTCAGCAACGCCATAGCGTTCAGGGTCGCTGACCCAATAGCCGAACACTGTCGCTTTGTTTTCCTCTTCAGCAGCTCTGACTGATTCTTGCAGCAGTCCTGAAAAACCGGCTCCATGAAAAATATTGTCACCGAGCACAAGGCAGGCGCAGTCATCGCCGATGAAGTCTTTGCCGATGATAAAAGCCTGAGCCAGACCGTCAGGCGAGGGCTGTTCGGCATATTCAAAGTGAACACCGAAATCGCTTCCGTCGCCAAGCAGGCGCTTGAAACCGGGGAGATCCATAGGGGTTGAAATGATCAATATCTCTCTGATACCGGCCAGCATCAGTGTTGAGATCGGGTAATAGATCATCGGCTTGTCATAGATCGGGAGCATCTGTTTGCTGACTCCCTTGGTGATCGGGTAAAGACGTGTGCCCGATCCGCCTGCCAGTACGATTCCTTTCATGCTGTGTCAAGTGCGTTTATTGCTGAGTTATATCG
>NZ_JAIDEN010000168.1 GCF_029054785.1 Duncaniella sp. | reverse complement strand
CTGCTGGATCTGCTGGAGGAAGTCGTTGAAGTTGAACTGGTTTTTGGCGATCTTGCGCTGGAGCTCGCGGGCCTGCTTTTCGTCATAGGCGTTCTGGGCCTTTTCGACGAGAGAGACGATGTCACCCATGCCGAGGATACGGTCGGCCATACGCGAGGGGTGGAAGAGGTCGAGCGCGTCGAGCTTTTCGCCTGTACCTACGAACTTGATCGGTTTGGTGACCACGGTGCGGATCGAAAGTGCCGCACCGCCGCGGGTGTCACCGTCGAGCTTGGTGAGGACCACGCCGTCGAAGTCAAGACGGTCGTTGAACTCTTTGGCGGTGTTGACTGCGTCCTGACCGGTCATCGAGTCGACAACGAAGAGTGTCTCCTGAGGTTTGACAGCTTTCTTGATGGCCGCGATTTCCTGCATCATCTGTTCGTCGACGGCAAGACGGCCTGCGGTGTCGATGATCACCAGGTCAAGATGGTTGGCCTTGGCGTGGCGGATGGCGTTTTCAGCGATCTCTACCGGATTCTTGTTGCCGTCTTCGGTGTAGACGGGGACATCGATCTGTCCGGCGAGAACTTTCAGCTGGTCGATAGCTGCGGGACGGTAGACGTCACAGGCAACGAGCAGCGGACGTTTGCCCTGCTCTGATTTGAGCTTGCGGGCGAGCTTGCCGCTGAATGTGGTTTTACCCGAACCCTGAAGACCCGACATGAGGATGACGGTCGGATTGCCCGACAGATTGACCTGGGCGGTTTCGCCTCCCATGAGTCTCGCCAGCTCGTCGTGGACGATCTTGACCATGAGTTCGCCGGGCTTGATGGCGGTGATCACGTTCATGCCCAGGGCTTTGGCTTTCACCTCGTCGGTAAACTGCTTGGCTACTTTGAAGTTGACGTCGGCTTCGAGGAGCGCACGGCGCACGTCCTTAAGGGTTTCGGCTACGTTTATCTCGGTGATTTTACCTTCACCTTTGAGTATCTTGAAACTTCTTTCAAGTCTTTCGCTTAGATTTTCAAACACGTTGGAGTGGCGGGGATTGAGGGTTTATAAAAGTTTGTTGGTACGGGTGTCGGGGAAGAGCACCACCGGTTTGTGGGTGCGGGCTTCCTCCGGGGTCATCTGCGCGTAGCACATGATGATAACAACGTCGCCCACCTGCACTTTGCGGGCAGCGGCACCGTTGAGGCAGATCACGCCTGATCCGGGTTCGCCGGCAATCGCGTAGGTGTCAAAACGTTCGCCGTTGTTGTTGTCGACAATATAGACTCTTTCGCCGGGGAAAATGCCGGCGGCTTCCATCAGCTGGCTGTCGATAGTGATGCTTCCGATGTAGTCAAGCCGTGCTTCTGTCACGGTGACACGATGGATCTTGCACTTGAGTAGTTCGAGTGTCATTTCCTTGCGGGGTATTTTATGTTGTCGATCAGACGGACTTCGCCGCAGAACACTGTGGCGCATCCTACCGGGCTTTCCGATTCTTCCCAGTCAGCGATAGGCTGCATGGTCAGGGCGTCGACAATTTCGTAATATTCTACTTTCAGATGAGGCAGAGAGTTGAGTTCGTCGATGACATAGCGTTTGGTCTGCTCGACGCTGTGGTCGCGCGCCCATGAGAGACTCCCTTCGAGGGTGCGGTGGATGGCGGGGGCTATGGCGCGTTCTTCCCGGCTGAGACGCACGTTGCGCGAACTCATTGCCAGGCCGTCGGCCTCGCGTTTGATCGGGCAGTCAACTATTTCGAGGTCGAAACCTTCAAGTTCTACCATTCTGCGGATCACGGCGATCTGCTGGAAGTCCTTCTCTCCGAAATAGGCGCGGGTGGGGCGGGTGAAATCGAAGAGCTTGCTGACAATCTGGGCCACACCGTTGAAATGGCCGGGACGCATGGCGCCTTCCATCACTTCGGCCACAGGACCGAGGTCAAACACGCGGTTGTCGGCCTGCGGATAGATCTCTTCTACCGTGGGGATGAAGGCAAAGTCCACTCCTGCGCCGCTCATCAGCGAGCAGTCGGCTTCCTCGGTGCGGGGATAGGTCGCGAGGTCCGTGGGGTTGTTGAACTGTGTCGGGTTTACAAACACGCTGACCACCACGAAATCGTTTTCGCGGCGCGCGCGCTCTATGAGTGACAGATGGCCGGCGTGAAGAGCCCCCATTGTGGGGACAAGGCCTATGCTGCCTGCCTGGCGGGCGTTGTCGAGCTTGGCTTTTAATTCTGCTACCGTGCGAATTATTTCCATTTCTTTCTGTTATGTCTGAAATTTCAGAGTGCAAAATTACACATTATGTATTAAATTTCCCAAAAAAGTTTGCAGGTTTCGGTTTTATGATGGCGATTGCAGGGGAATTTTTGTAATTTTGAAGTGAATTTCAAACAACCTTCCGGAAGTTTCACCAAGGCTTCCGGCTCATCAGGTCTGCCAATGCAACAGGAATTTGCCTCAAAACTCCTTGAAGGAGCCGTCACCGAACTCTCGCGTCTGCCCGGCATCGGGCGGAAAACCGCTCTGCGTCTTGCTCTTCACATTCTGCGCTGCGACGAGTCGGCAGGTGTGGCTCTTGGTGAGTCTATAATAAATATGAGGCGCGGTGTCCGCTACTGTTCGCTATGCCACAACATTTCGGAGACGCAGGTCTGTCCCGTCTGTTCCGACAGTCGCCGTGACCGCTCTACCCTCTGTGTGGTCGAAAGCGTCAAGGATGTGATGAGTTTCGAGAATACCAGGCAGTACGGAGGTCTTTACCATGTGCTTGGAGGAGTGATCTCACCGATGGACGGTGTAGGTCCTGACCAGCTTGAGATCGACTCCCTTGTCGAGAGAGTCGCTTCCGGAGAGATCCGGGAGGTCATTCTTGCTCTGAGCGCCACGATGGAAGGGGAGACCACCAACTTCTACCTTTACCGCCGCCTGGCTCCCTACGCCGACGTGCGCATCACCCAGCTTGCGCGAGGAGTTTCCGTCGGCAACGAGATCGAGTTCACCGACGAGATCACCCTTGGGCGCTCGCTCATCAACCGCACACTCTTTTCCGACTCCATCCGCCGCTGATCCCTTTTCGGAGCCGCAAAAATCCAAAGCCTGCTCCACCGATCCGCCCTCGGTCACACCGGCAGCATCAGCCTTTTCAAGCCCCTTAAGCTCCTCTGTCGCATCAGCAGCCATCGCCGCATCCTCCTTCCCCTCATTCGCAGAACTCCCAGTACTCTCAGTTCTCCCAGTGCTCTCATAATCCCCAAAGCTCCCAGCCTCCCCAAAACTCCCAGCTTTCTCAAGAGCCTCTTTCCTGGCCTTTCTCTCCTGCGCCCTTCTGCGAGCGGCAGCAGAGCGCTCCACGGCCTTGTCAATGTCGCGGCGCACCATTATGAACACAATGCGTTCGATTTCCTCAACATAGCATGAGGGCTTCGTCCCGTAGGCCAGATAATTATCCACATCCCTCATGACCGGATAATGCCAACTGGTTTTGTAGCCCATTTCTCCAAGACAGTTGATGACATGGTCTCTCAGCCCGTCATAAAATTTCTTGGAAACAGGTTTTGTCCACTCCTCTTTTTTCTTTCTGTTGTTTGTGTTGTTTTCCATATACATGCGTGACTTTCGTGTTTGTCACGCAAAGATACAGCCGCCCGACCCTCTTTTTAGTGCGATAATGCGGAGAGCGTCATAAAAATTTCTGACAGATATATGCGTCGGAATACCGACCGCCGGCTTGAAGCCACGATTTGAGTCGCCCGCAGATTTTGAATCCCGCCTTTTCGAAAAGCTGCCGCGACGCTCTATTCTCCTCGCCGACAATGCAGTAGAGCTGATGGAGCGAGAGGCGCGAGCGGCAATATCCGGCGGCAAGCTCAAGAACGCGAAGCCCGTAGCCCGAACGGCGGAATTCCGCAGCGATCAGTATGCCGACCCCGCAGCGCGAGTTGGCCGGATCGAAATCATAGAGATCGAGAGTCCCTATTGTCATGACTTTCCCGTCAGGCAGACTCAGGTCTATCATCAGCCTCAGCTGACGGGCGCTGTAAATGTCTCCGTCATAGTTGTTGACGTAGTCCCAGAGCTGCTTGCGCGAGTAGGGCGCAAGAGTGAGGCCGACACCCCATACCGCCGGGTCATTTTCCCAGCGGTAGAGAGTGTCGACATCTATGGGTTCCAGTGCGCGGAGGCTTATGGTTCCGTCTGTAAGCATTTCTGCTGAAGATATTCTTAGAGGTTGTTTAATAACAATAGTTAAAATCTGAGCGAAAGTATTGAGGTGGATATGGCTCTGAATTGAAGGAGCATAGCGA
>NZ_JAIDEN010000167.1 GCF_029054785.1 Duncaniella sp. | reverse complement strand
ACTATTTCGAACGAAGGCTCACCAATGCCTCGGCGGAATCCTTCAATGCCAAGATAAAAGCGTTCAGGACCCAGTTCAGAGGAGTCGGAGACATCAAGTTCTTTATGTTCAGACTGGCAACACTATACTCTTGACATCACCTCCGCCCACCGGAAAAATCCGCTGACCCCAAAATTCAAATAATCCGCGTAACTTTCCCCACCCAATACGCATAGACGGCATTAGAGAGTAATGCTGCCATAACACATATGTGGTAGAATGTATTTACACTATCCGATTGATGATTTCCAGTTCTCGTGGATCTGTGTAGCCATCGCATTTTGCCATCTCTGTAAAAATGGATTTTACATCTAAGAGTTCGTCTGCCCCCATGCCAGATAGAATCTCACGGCACTGACTAAAACTATATGAACTAATAATTTCTAACTCGGGCTCTGTAATCTTGAATGTCGAGAGTATGCGATTTAGGAATTCCTCTTCGTTGGGGTCTATGACACCATCAGCTTCCATTATGAGAATTAGAATTGAAACTATGGCAAATTGTTCGGTTTTGGAGTATTTCTTAGGGTTCATCTTATTGCAAGTTTGTTTTGAAAAACTCATCATATTCATTATTACCAATGTTTATAACAAATAGATTTTCTTTGGCTCTTGTAATTCCGGTGTAAATCAGTTCTGGAGAAGTGATTATATTTTCATCGCTAAATGCATCATTTTGAATTATACAGATAACTGTTTGTGCTTCCCATCCTTTGAAACTTTGAATAGTGGACAGTTTAAGATGACGTGTAACCATCGTAAAGCGATTTTTCTCGACTTTCTCTAATCGGTCATAATCTCTTTTATATTCGTAAGAGGCGTATTGGCTCTGTCTTGATATCCGATCTACACCTTCTTTACTAACAAAAGTAATTGTCGTACGTTCTCCTGTTGTTATTCGATACAGATAATCTATATGCCGCAGAATATCGGTTTGAGGCGCAAGAATGACTACATCTTCAATCTTAAGATTATTACTCACAATGAAATCCATACAAATGCCATAAATTTGCTGAGCCAAATCTTCAACAGGTGTAACTTGATCAATCCTAAGATATTTCATCAAGTTAAATTGGAAGCTTGCATTAGCTAAATTTTCATCCGAAAGGTTAATTGTCTCGGACAAACCATAAAACCGCTGCTGAAATGCCATGGCAAGATTGGCGAGAGCAGGATTTAAAAATCTCATACTTTTATCCAATTCGTGATTCCATTCACCACGAATGAACCCCAATCGAATATCGCCTTTGGAGTCTAACTCACGGTGGTAAATATTCTGTTTAGGGTCGCCGAATACAACAAATTCGCCATTCTCTTTAAGGAAGTATTTACGAAGTAACTGTAGCCAAGGGGTGAAATAGTCCTGAACCTCGTCAATTAAAATAGCATCATATTTTTTAAGTTCTGTAGCTTTTTCAAAGAAATCTACTTCATCGTATGAACCCATGTGAACGTGTAAATTGTTGGCATTGGCATATTTCCTAAAAAAACGATGATAATAGTCAATGTCAATTTTGTCCCATGGGAAATCAGCTCTCACTTGTGACAATCTCATACGCATATAGTTTGCCAAAGTAATGTTGAATGTAAGCAATAGAACATTTCCGCCACTTCTAACCTGTGCATTCACGGCTCTTGTCGCCAACACTTGCGTTTTGCCTGAGCCGGCAACTCCGCTAATCTTGCGTTGAGCCCCCTCGATACTATCAGATAAAGATTCTTGTTGTCTGGTAAGGCGTACGGGTATTCCTTCTCTATATGAATGCCATTTTGGGGACAGGTCCTTTATCAACTGTTTTAATGCCACATTATCAAATGCCTGATTAGGATAATGAAATCGCAGATCATCAAATATTCTGCACAGTACGGATTTATCTTTGATAAATTCATTCCCATATATATATGCAAATTTGGGATTTCCGAAAATAGTTCTTGCCTGAGTTACGCTGCCTTTTGTACATATAAGGACTTTTTTGACCAGACCAAGATTTCTGTTATCCTCAATGACGGCCTCTGTAAACTCTTTAAGACTTTCAATTATCAGATTCTGATAATTCTCCAGAGCGATAAAAGGAGATTGTATCTGCTTTGTTTCAGGCTGTTCAGAATTTACATCTACAATTATCGTTTTCTTCGTCGGATCCTCTTCATCTAAATGGCATTTTAATAGTTCTTCCTCAAATATGGAAATAACAATGACACCAACATTCGGTCTCACTATTATAAAGTCAGGAGATGCGCCATTAAGTTCCGGGTCAAGATAGATTAAATCGTTTGGAGACACGATACTACGCAGTATGGAATATATCCGTCCTTTTTCTTTTGAAATCAAGCCATTTGAAATCTGGAGATTCAAATTGTATTCTTGATAAATTGGCTCTGTTGCTCTTTCCGTGGGATCATATTTGCTTAAATCCAGACTACCACCGTTATATACAAATCCTTTCGTTTTACAGGTAAAGTGATAATTTGTGTCAGAAGTCCTGCCATAATTACCACTCGAAATATTTGAGAAAAATTCCGTAGGCGTAAATATATCACAAAACCTATCGATTCTAAATGCATTTGCATTTAATGGTCCCATGCACAGCACATAGTGGGTATGCCCGGGAATTGCCATCCTTCTCGCCAATTTAGCCAAGTCTATGCCAGTAACATCGAGTATATTTGAAAAAATATGGAACACATAATTCTGTTCATAATGAATATTGACCTCAGATTCATTTGACACAGACGGGAGATATTCATTTAAAGGCGTAATCCTAACCCTATTACACGTAGCTTTGGCTACATTGGCTACCGCCCTTTTCAGAGACGCATCAGAAGGTTCTATCAAAGTTATCTTCTTGAGCCATTGCGTCAGTTCCCGCTCTTTCAAGTAATCCACAAGACAGACTGTTCCAATTCCTTGACCACAACCCCAGTCTATAATTTCCAAGGATAATGAAGTTCCGACCCTTTCTTTGGGAGGGAAAGGCATGTTCTGCATTGCTGCTCTACATTTTGCCTGATGCATTTCTCCGTAAGCACCGATATAACAGTCCAGACCTTCATTGCTCTTCAATAAATCCAATCCATGATTAAGTTCCGGGTGAGAATATGGGCGTAAACGATACTGTTCGGGGATATGACACCGACAGTTCTCGATAATTGCATCCATAGTTAGATTGGAAATGCGTGATATTCGCTCTCTATATTCCATAATTATCCGATTATTTTATCTCCGTTTGGATTTGAATTATGACGTTTCCAATTCGCTACAGCTGCTTCTTTACTTGTATTTGCATAGCAATATTCACAAAGATGAGGGCAAGTGTTGTATTGCCCAATGTCTTTGCTCACGATGCATCCGCAGAACTGCCGCTGTCCTTTGTCCCTATTATTCTTTTGTTTAACAGCATAGATATCAGGCGTCAGCATTATGGCGTCAGCAGGGATTATAGGTGTGTCATCGAATTCCTCAAACATAGATGGTGCAGAGGGTTGGACTCTCCTGATATTTACTTTCAAGAAATCCATCAAATCTTTATCTTGATAGGCGAATCGAATCATAAGGTCATCGTCTACGCACCGGTTATGCTCAATGCCATATTGTTCAATATCAATTTTTTCGCCGCAAGTCGCGAGTTCGAAGTTCCATCCGCGCTCTCGGTTCATCTCATACAGTTTTTCGGCAAATTCACTCATCGTGGCTTCGTCCCATTCGATATAGTTGATACCATTCTTTTCAAGATTGGATTTCACTTTACGATACGAGGCAATGTCGGCAAAACTGAACACAAGTTTCTCAGTATAGTTCATTAGCTGATCGCCTATATTTTTTACCTTTTCAAGCAAATCACCAATGCTGATTTTGTCTGTCAGAATCATCGGGTCGAATCTCCATATGACACGACCTTTGCCTAATTTATCAACAAGCATTTTGAACGTTTCAATACGCTGAGACATCGGAGGAACACCCTTCTCAAGACCTTCCGCTTCGTAATCATTCAAAGTGTATTGTATATAGCACCCGATATTTATCTCGGTCAAATAATCAAGATGCTCCAAGAGCGGTCGAGGGTTCTTCGACCAGAACACAATGAATCTCGTATTGCGATAAGCTATATATGAAGTAACACCATTGAAAGGATTAGTCCACGTCGAATAACCACGCCTCAATCTTTCAAAGAACCAATCGGCATAAAAAGCCGGAATATCCGTGCTTCTGCTTGCTGATACAATAACCGGTGCCTGAGCCTCAGCACTGACACCCGAATCCAAAATTATCTTTATTTTATCTGTAGACTTTGCCATAATTGAGATAGTTTGTCACTAACCAAGCAATCCATTTTTATTAGAAATATCTGAATCGCTCGGGAGTTGTGACAATGGTATTGAATTGTTAGCGGGAATATAGGTACATGATTCGTAATTGAGTTTTTCTAGAAAACTCCTGACATAATGATTCATGTGGGCAAAACTAAGGATGTTTTTGTCTGCGATGATAATCGTATGACTTTTTGCTCGACTTGTGGCAACATTGAATAGACGAGGTTCAAGGGAACGTATTAGAGATGTATTAGGTATGAAGAATATTGTAATATCAGTCGTTAGCCCCTGAACTCTCGCAATAGTTTCTATTAGGACTTTATTACCCAACCCCATCCGTAATGCTACCGCCTTTTGCAAAGCTCGTGTAGTTTTCCGCAAGCATGTCAAGACAGAGACTTCGGTTGATGGGGTCTCATTAAGAATAGAGTATACTATGAATGTAGCCATATCCATTGCAAACTGTGGCGTTGCATCTGAAACATTCATATCTGTTAGAACTAAGGTCGGGCCACCATTAGCATGCAAAATCCTATTCAGAGAGGTTAACTCTAAAATATTGTCATTTTTAGCAGAGACAAGTGTGCCACGATAGAATAACCCTGTATAATCTGCATTACGTTGAGGGAGACGATATGTGCGTATCAATTGATAGTTCGGAAATTGCCTCTTGTTTGACATGGTCATCAAACCGTTGACAAAATCATAGAAGTCATTTGATATGACTCTGTCTTCATTAAGCGCGATAACCGGTTCAAGTTGTGCAATATCTCCTACCCATAGGTTTGTATGTCCAATTTTGTTTGCCGCAGCAAACATAGGGGTGAGAGCTTGGCTTGCCTCATCCATTATCACGACATCAAAGGCTTCATCTCCAGCCAAATCTGCAGCAAATCCGCTGACAATGTAATATGTTGCCATAACAAGACTTCCCTTGATCGGCATTAGTTGTTTCAAAGATGATAATTGTGGTACTTCACTCTGTTCATCAACGGTAAGATTGGACTTTAGCACTTTTCCATTCTTTAGCAGTTCATCTACTGCAGGCTTGGTCGCAATCTCAATCAATGCCCTGTTTGTCAAAGCAGTGACCAGAACAGATTTCTCCTCTCCACAAAGCTTCGCACAAAGTTCGGCTATCAGATGAGTTTTCCCAGTTCCCGGAGGCCCTTGAAGTAAGGTGATTCCAGATGAATGAATTTGTTGATATATAAATTGAGACGGTTGTTCGTCCCTAACCGGGATTGGAATATTTGGCACTTGACAATAGGGATAGTCTAATATATCGGACACTCGCTGGGAGTATTCATCCTTTGTAAGTCTATAGAGATTTGCAAGATAATCTATTGGCGGACGATGTGGCCCCATTATGATAAGAGCCCCAGGAGCTTTTGAAATATAGTCGGCAAAATCTAATTCGATGCCGCGAAATCCAAGAAGAACAAAACCGTCTTCATTTGATTTAGTTTGCCAAATGCATACAGCTTCCGAACCCTTTAATCGATTCTTAAATAGGTGTTCATAAGTTAAATCATCCCATTGTCGATAATCCTGTAACTTTGCTGGTAAATACATGGCCTGAACATATTCGCCTTTTCTGGGGAAAGCTCGCGATGCTCTAAATTTGACAATCATTTCTCCATTTTCAAACTTTATGAATTGCCCAATAAACAATTCTTCGCTCTCATTTAATAAATGGAGAGCCGCAGCGGAGAACTTCTTGTCAAAGTCCTCCGTTACTGCGGTAAGTTCCATGTTTAGGAATTTGCGAATCTTTTCTCTTTGCTCCATATTTATTCAGGCAAAGGTATTGAAGGATTTGCACCGGCTTGTTCGCCAGTCTCAAGCTCAGGAGCCATGAAGCTTTGCCAACGGGATATAGTCGGTCTTATGTAACTTTCAAAATCGAATTGCATTCCCTTAAAGAATGCAAACGCTTCAGCAAGTTTTGAGATCCGATTTGCCTCATCAATATTCTCTGAACCAAATCGAATTGTAATATTGTCTCTGCTTCTTAATAGCTGTTTAAAGTTGACTGTTCCAATTCCAAAATTAGTGTTCACAACAAACATAGCATTTGTCTTCATAAGTTGATCCCAATCCGATGCAGACAATACTGTATTTCTACCACTTTTATTACTACGTATAACGAGTGGATACTCCTTACCGTCTTTTTTAACACCATCAATACATGTCCAACCATCCCATTTATAGTTTGATGTATCAAATCCATCGCATGACAATTGATGAAGGATTGCGTCCTTAGCTTCTTCGAGATAAACACGTTTTTGTTCGTTGCTCAATTCTCCATTAGTAGCGTCTTCTCCTTTCATAATTACAGATGAATCCGAATCCATCTTATCAGGAAGCATTGGACGAGATATGTATTCTGTATTATATCCCTTAAACTGAAGATATTCGACCATTTCATCAAAATCGCTCATTCTCATGAGTGTCAAGAATGTAGAACTATCATTCTTGTGAAGTCCTATGAGTCTGACAATATCCCGGTGAAGAAGCTCTTGCACGGCAAGACCGAATTTACCAACATAATACAAATCTGTGTTGGACACATAGAATACATTCTCAATCGATTGTCTGCCGTATATTACATGAATAGATGGCACACTATAAAATCTTAGCACAGATATTGATTCTCGTATTTTTTCAACGGTCTCATCCCAATCATGTTTTGATATATTGCCATCAGTGGTTAATGCGGTAAAGAATTCAACTCTCTTCATTAAGGAGTCTTTTACCAAATCCTGAGCAACAGCATTTTCTAACCCCTCAACTCTGTGATCTGTAATCATATTTACACCTAGAGCTATCATCAATGATGCAAAGCGGTCATTCTCTTGATTCTTTCTATGGTATACCTGATTGTCAAGCTCTACTCCTGAAAGTCGAGATGAAATCAAACACAAATCACAAGGATATTCAAATTCCTTTTCAGAGGATAAAATCTTATGCGTTTTACCCCAATTACGAAGAATATTGAAATCATAGGAGCCTTCTGTTAGATCATAACCTTCATCTGCAATTCTATCATATATCCGAGTAATGCGTTGTATATTGTCATTTATTTGTTCCTTTTCATCATCTTTAGATATATTATCTAAGATGTTAAGATAATCGTTGAGCGTTAAATCTTTTTTTAATGGCAGACGATTTAACCATTCATCTGATATAGTCCCATTAATAGATATAACAGGGAAGTATTTACCAAATAAATCTTTATTTGATTTGCTGTCAATCAGCACATCGTTTATTGTATACAGTTGTTTATCGGAAGCTGGGATTACCTTAAAGGTCATTAAAATCCAATCAACAAAAGTCTGTCCCAAATATTTAGAACTGCTTAGTGAAACAGTTTTGCTCCAGCCGTATCCCGTAGAGCCATGGATGTTTTCCTGCTGTCTAACAAAAGGTTGAGAAAATATACGTCCCCAAAAATTTTCATAGAATTCATGAGTGTGATTACTGTAAGGATTTAGTAAGGGGCTTGAATTGACATTAATAGATACAGGGCCACCACATCCTAAATAATATTTACGTGTCCCCCATGGATTATATTCTGTATTCCTGGCGAGAGAAACCAATGATGAAATACGATAATTCTTCATTGGCCAAGACCCCTCCCCATATTTTATTCTTAATAAGCTAATATCATCATTAACTCCAAGTTTTTTGAAGAATAACAACCATTCGGATGTCTCACGATAGTTGGTAAGATATAAATCTGTAACAAATATATCATCACTATACCCTTTTTGAAGTTTACAAACAGGATTATAAATGTCAGACAAATACAGTTCTGATGCATATCTAAGGTTACCACCTGTTGTAAGCAACTTTAGGTTCTCTAGTCTATGACTAGGTATGCTTCCAAATATATTCTCTGATTGATTAGCTTTAAAAACAAAAGTAAGAGCATTAATAGCATTATCTTTTGTAATATAATCAGCCTCACAAATCACCTTATTGATAATTGATATTTTCGACATTTCTTGCACCCCCAATTCCTTTAACCATGATGTTAGGTCAGAAGGGATGGTCTGTCCAAAGGATGACTGTAATACGAAAGCATCCTCAACAATTTCATCATAAGGCATGTACTCAGAAAAAAAAAACACTTTTATTGGTTCATGTAATTCCCCGTCTTCACATGGTAAAATACGGGAATATGATAAGATATTATCAAAAGAAGAACTGCGTAGTTCAGTCGCATCTTTTAACCACTTAGCGAATACTATATATTCCTCATCTTTCAATGATTTTAGATATATAATACTGTTTTCTAGAAATTTCTCAATATGAGACTTTCCCAACACTGAAATTCCATACTTCAAGAGACATGAGCCAGCCATAGTAGGTACAATGGATTCATAAGGCTCTGAGATATTAAGCTCATGTTTAATAAACGAACAGAAAGATTCAGATGGCAAAGAATTGTGAAAGGAAAATTTATCAAAAAGAGACTGTGATATACACGTCTGTTTTCCTGTCATACTTCTAACAAAAGGAATCGTTTGTAGAGCATAATCCATATTTGATGAATATGCCACGCTTAATTCATCACTATCTTTCGTTAGGGGTAACAATATCTTATACCAATCTTTGTGATTTGGCGCCACCTCATCCTTTATCCAATTAAGATAAAGAATAGGAATCTGTGAAAATATAAATTTATTCCATTCGCAATCCTTGATAAGTTGTTGACGTCCAGCGTCTGTGATAAAGTTTGCATTAACAACAAATTCAAATCCAAAAGAAAAAGAAGTCGGAAGGTAAGTATAGACTACCGCATCTTCGATAGGTACAATATGTCCTTCGTCATCAAGAGATATCGCAAACGAGATTTCAACAGAGACCGATTCTTTTAATTTGGAGGGAGTTTTGGCATCATGAATGAGATCTTCCTTAACTTCTGCGGGTATTGTTACATCCTCTGCAAACATCAGCCAACGAGTTTGAGGAACATCATTCTTTGCAAGAGTTAGAATATTTCCATCCTGAGTCTTAGATAAGGTAAGGATTTCATTATTCATATCAAATAATGAAACTTTTAGATTGGATACCTTTAAGAATAAAAGGAAACGTGCATCAGAAAGAAGTTTCTGTACTTTCTTAAGAAGTTTTTCTGTGTTCGATACTTCTAATATCGTAGTGACGTTGTAATAACTGTAATCAATGCCTATAGGAATCTCAGAAATAATAGGAATTATTTGCCAGGGCATTTTTACGTTATAATATTCTTTGCCTCGTTCAGCGGCCAGTGCTTTACAAGCTTCTTCGTCAAAGCGGAAGCAAGTGTCATTCGTTATCACAGTCACTCGTTTAGAGTGCATGAAGACAGATTTAAAACCGATGCCTTTATATCCAATTTTTTTAGCATCGGTCATCTTATTTCCGTTACCGATGTCGCATAGTCCTTCTAAATCACGTTCAGAGAAGGCCTTTCCAGTATGCATAAACACGAACTGTCCATTCCCTACGATGATTTTCACATCTAATCCACCTGAAACCTCATCGTAACTATCAACTGCATTTTGAAGTAATTCAAATACAAAACGTTCTTCTTCAGTATAAATTCCTGAAGAGAGCAGTTCTAATGAATTAGCTATAGTCGTAGCTTGCGAAGGATGAGAGTATTCCGTAGTTCTTTTGTATATTCTGTCAATTACTTGTTTCATGTTATTGGCGTTTTCTTATTTAATACCATGAATGGCGAAATGTTAAACAGGTTATGGTGAAAATGTTTATATCAATTCGATAATAGTAGATTTCGGCTGTTGCACTAATAAGTCTCGCATTTCTATAGAAAGAAGATTCGAAATTTCATTCAGGGTATATAAATCCGGTTGGGAGGTGTTGGTGCACCATTTGGAGACGGTGACGGGGTCTTTGCCGAGTTGTTGGGCAAGCCATTTGCCTGTGTGGCCGGTTTCGGCTAATACCGCTTTTATTCTGTTTAGTTTCTGTCGTTCTGTTTTTGTCTCCATTGATTTATTAAATTTGAACGTAAAGTTATTAAAGATAAATGTGACGGCAAACGATTATGCTGTAAAACATAGTCGCTTGCCGTCTCATTTTGGCTGAATTTCAGTTACAATGTCACTTCCGAGTGCCTATCCGATGTGAGCGGAGGAAGTCGTCGAGGTCGGCGCGGTTGACGTAGATTTTGCGGCCTATCTGAGAGAAGGGGATGAGGCGTTGGTCGCGGTAGTTCTGCCACGTCTTGGGGGAGATGCCAAGGAGCTTGCGGGCAGCTTCGGATTCTATCCATTCGCTGCTGGAGTCATCGGCGTTGCGTCGGGTAATCAGGTCGATGATTTGCTCCAGTGTGTCATGGAGGTTGCGCCATTCTTCTTCCGGTACTATAATCATTGTCATTGACGGAACAGGTTGTTGAGGTGTCGCTTTGGGCGGGATTTTCATTGTTTCTCATTGCGTTTCATTTTTGATGTGCCTCTTGGCACGATGAAAAACTCAAAATAATTTGGCGGATGCCGATACGGTTGTCATGACCTATCTCCGGATATGAGGATGTCCGTACATCCGAAGTTCCGGAAGTTGGATATGACGTGCCTACGGAGATCACTCCTAACGTCATCCAACCCCGACATTGGGAGGTCTCTCAGGATGTGATATGGGGTTTCAGTAAGTTGGTTACTCAGGGGATAACTCAGTGTTTACGGAAGGAATGCAGTTCTTACAGACTGTGATTAGTACGTTATATGGTACTGAAGAACGTACTGACTTAAGTACGGAAGTACCTTAGTACCAAAGTACCTACGGAATTAGACCGGTACTTCCATAAGGTGGGACATAGGCTCATACCGACTTCGCGATTTACCTCGGTAAGAACTGAATGAAGGTAGTTGATAAGAACTGACGGAAGAATATTATGCAGTACGATGGTATGTTCCTACAAACCGAATAAACAACAGCCGTACATTCGGGCTTAAAGACCACGGCTGATTTACAAGGATTTAGCCTTGTAGGGTATATTTCATAGCTGATTGCTTGGTTAGCAATATATACAACCAAACATATGGTCAACTAATTGATTAGCCAATCCGATATCGAATTATATAACTAATCAGTCAAGTGGTTAAACGGATAACCAATCTGATAGTTGGTTAGCTATCCAGCTATCTATCCGATGAGTTATCTATATGGTTGGTCAGATAATTTTCTATATAGCTGGCGAGTCAACTCATTATCCACGATGCAAAGATAATGTCCCACGATATGATTTTCCAAATTTTTTCGTGGGTGTTCCGTGAAATTCCGTTTTGGTTCCGTTCTTTTCCCTTCTCATTCCGTTCTTTTAGGAGCATGACAGCGTCAATATAAGCACTAAAGTCCGGCATTATCCGGACTTTCTGACTGAGTGATGTCGCCGTCGCGCAGCGAATAATGCGCAACTGGTGCCACACACGTCAGTATGGAGAACACGACTTTGGAGTGTTCTCTCCTCCTTCCACGCAAGGTTGTTTTGTGGATACGACCGAGTACCCCAAAACCTTTTCAGGTACCTGAAAAGACACCTTGCTGTGGTCGCGTGACCACCAAATTTTTCAACCCTAAAATCATAGATATTTGTCAGAATTGCCATATGGCTTACCATCCCGATTGCATATAGAAAACTGCTATCCTAATCAGAGCAGCTTCTTCAATTCGTCCATATCAGGGAGAGTGTCTTTCAGCATTTCGGGCATTTCTTTAGTGGTAGTGTAAGTGGCAACGCCCATCGGTTTGTCATAATCCTGCATGACATATTCCACAAAACTTCTGTTTGCCTCCTTGCATAGGACGATGCCGATGGATGGATTCTCATGGGGCTTCTTCTCCTTGTCATCAAGAATCCGCAGATAAGTCATCAGTTGGGCAAGATAGCTGGTCTTGAATTTTCCTGTTTTAAGCTCGACCACTACCAGTGCGTTCAGCTCCCGGTTGAAGAACAACAAATCCGGGAAAAATTCTTCGGAATATATTTCAAGATGATACTGATTACCGACGAAAGTAAAGTCTCGTCCGAAGGTCATTATGAATTTCTTGATGTTGTGTACAATCTGCTGCTCGACTACACGCTCGTCAATATCCTGTAAATCCCGCTCGCCGATTTCCTCTGTGTTGATAAAGTCCAACGCATATGAGTCCTTGAAGGCAAGAACTGCCTTTCTCGCCAGTTGACCATCAGTAATGGTCAGTCCGAAATTATTGGGGATGTCTTTGCATTTGCCATAATCATTATCCTTGATTGATTTCTTCAGCGCACTGACCGACAGGTGTTCCTCAGCACACTTACGAATATAGTAATATCTTGCCGAAGTGTCTTTTACCCCGCTGAAAATTTGAATGTGATGGGTGAATGGAACCTTGAAGAAGTCCTCTACAGGGAATTCAGCCAAATTCGGTATTCGCAATTCCCGAAATATATCTATCTGGTCATCAGCATCCTTCAATTCGGTAATCGCGATTACCGAATTATCAGTCGAAGGATTTTGCTCTATCCCGATTGCCGAATCAGAGTCAAACATAGCCCAAGCCTCATAGAACTGACGCATCTTTTTGAGGCTTTCTGCGGAATATCCTCGCATACCCGGAAGCAATTTATATATTCTCTCGCTGATACGGTCAAGTGCACCTGTACCCCAGAAACCTTTCCGTGTATTCTGAGAGACATATTTACCAATCCAGTAGTATGTAGCAAGCTGAATGCGATTTACCCCTTTCAAGGCCTCGTATTGCCCTTGCAGTATGGCGGATTTTATAACTTCCGCTGCATGATTGTATATCTGCGTTATTGCTGTATTCTGTTCCATATGCAAATTTACTGATTATTTGTCGGTTGGTCAAATTTCCTTCGGAATCGCACACAGAGCTAAGGCTCGATATGCGCTATTTGCCAACTCGCGAATAAGATTATTTGTTGATTGCCGAAATAACGGCCATTATTTGTTCCGAGGTCATACCCTTTAGCAATTCGATGGCCTGTTCTTCTTTTGTCGCCCCTGATTCCTCCGGCGCTGTTGCCGAGGATTGTTTCTTGGCGAAGACGTTGCGTAGCGTTTCATCGGTCTTGGTGGTGTCGAAGCTACCCATATATCGTTCGGTTGTGGCGAGGTTGCTATGACCGAGGATATTCTTTATCGCAGATGACTCCGCCCCGGACTCCTGCGCTATATGTGCGAATGAGTGTCGGCTGATGTGCATTGACAGAGGCTTCTCTATTTCCGCTTGCTATGCAATCTTTTTAAGATATTTGTTGATAAGGGCATTCTTTGATGAAATATCCTGGTACATCTTGTGGCGCAGTTCCGGACGCATCCTGTCCTTGTCGGCTTGCGTCACATATCCGGCATATTCCGCATCATTTGAGAGCAATGGAAAAATATAATCCGTAGCCTTTGCGTCCTCCCGCTGATAATGGCGCAGGATTTTAATGGCCTGCTCAACGAGAAGAAGGTCGCGCTCTTTATGGTTCTTGCCCATCTGGTAATGCAATCGGCCGGAGGCGGTGACGTTGCCCCATCGCAACTGAATCAAATCGGCAGCACGGATTCCTGCGCAATAATAGCTAAACAAGAAATAATTCTTACAGTGCCATATCAGTGAGCCTTCTTCCAATTCCAGATTGATGATACGCTCCATTTCCGAGTCATCAAGTTTTTCCTTGATAGTCTTTACGCCTTTGTATTTGAATACAAGAAACGGATCCTTTGAGGCCTCCATTATACCGACTTCGATAGCGCGATGAACAAGCGTGCGGAGGATATTGAACTGCACCTCGATAGTGTTCGGATGCAACAGTTTCCCAGGCTCACGCTCATTTTCCCACTTGTGGAGAAAGTTGTCAAAGCGAGTCAGTAGCTCAACCGTCATGTCGGCAACAGTAATGTCAGCCATACGCCGTTTCTTTCGGAATGCGTCCAGTTTATTTATTAACGCGAGTTCGAGATAAGGAACGCTCTCTTGTGCGGGCATCTCGGTTGGTCACAAACGTATATAGTTCGCCGTTGGAGAGCGAAGACTCATCTATTGCAAGCCGGGGACCGATGTTGTCGGGGAACAAAAGCCACTCGTCAGCGTGTTCCAGCTGATCCCAGTCACGGAAACCACTCAGTATTTCCTTATATTGTTTTTCAAACGTATGTCCGTCGATATGGTAGAACTCCTCAAGCATACGGCAGGTCTCCGGGAACGTCTCCATACGTCTCTTTTAAAAAAGCTCCAAATTCTTTGGAGTAACGTGTCCCTTTGGCTACGACATCGAGGTCAATCGGAATGCTGAAGCTCTTGCCTGTGCGAATGTCTGTCCACCGCCGGCGTCGTATCCGCAGGATGACCTTATGATCCCGTATCGGAAAGTCGGTGACATTTACCGCATCCATGAAGCCTTTGGATTCAAAATGGGCATCATCGCTCAATTCCGGATGCATCTTCTCATCAAGCCTGATGTGAATCTCCGTGGCTGTCTGCTCAACGCCTGCTATTGTAAAATAATCAAGTATCTGAGAGGGCAAAACTATCTGCGCCAACATCTGTAAGTAGTCATTTTCCATAGCACAAAGTTCGCTATAATCTTTGGCTGTGAAAAATTTATTTCCACACTGATTTTCTATTGACCCTTTATAACGCCCCAAGTTGCGGAAATCAAAAACTAATTTTCACAACTTGGAGTATTGGTTGGGGTGGGTCAGCCGATGTATTCGCGGAGGGTGGTGACGTAGTTTTCGAAGGCTTTGCGGCCGGTGGGGGTCAGGCGGCATAGGGTGCGCGTCTTTTTTCCGACAAATCCTTTTTCGATTGCCAGGTAGCCTGCGGCGGATAGTTTGTCGAGCTGTACACTGAGGTTGCCGGCTGTCGAGTTGGTTTTCTCTTTGAGGTAGACAAAGTCGGCTTCGACGATGTTCATGAGTATTGACATTACGGCAAGGCGCAGCTGTGAGTGGATCAGTGGATCGAGCTCTTTCATTTTGCGGTTGCTTTGAGTTTCCGGAGGACGATGAATGCGGGGACTACAAACATCAGCAAGAAGCTGAGGATGTAGAGGGGGACTACCCATGTGATCAGCACCGGGAGATGGCAGAGCTTGGCGCAGATGATTCCAAAGCCTGAGATGATGGAAAAGATTCCGCCGAATGTGTAGGCATGCTCTTTCATGAGCACCCCTTCCATTGTGGCGCCGAAGCCTACGATGATGAAGGCGTAGTAGAGCATGGCGAGCCATGCCTGTTGATAGCCGCAGAGGTGGAATGCCAAGCAGAGGGCGGTGAGCAGGATTGCGAGGAGGCTGACGGTTTTCCAAAGGGTGTTTCTGATCTGGTCGATTCTGCTTACAGCTTTTTGCATTGACTGTGATTTTCGGACCATGAGTGCGTTGACCGGCAGTCCGATCAGGGGGATGGCAAACCACAGATAGTTGAACTGCGGGTTGCGTGTCAGCATGAGCAGGATGAGGGTTGCGGCTGCTGTTACGATGGAGAGGAGTGCCCACATGAGTGAAATTTTCAGATTCAGCTTGGCGATACGCGGTTGCGGACGGGTGGTCTCGATCATGTCTGTGATGATTGAGAGGCTTTCCTGTGGGGTGAGATTCTTGTTGTTCATCGGAGGATTGGGTTTAGAGAGATTTGGAGAATGAGGTTGGTAAATCGGTTTATAATGTAAACCAGTGGTTGAAAAATATAAGGAGCGAGTTCGCGCGCAGTCACTCCTATGATTTCGATACAAAGATAAAGCGGTTTATTTTATAAACCAAATTTTCGGGCGATTTTTTTGTTGAATGTTTCGGGAAATGCGGGGCGAAAGGTGGGGAATAATTGAATTCGCGATATGAAATTCCGTCTGAATCCGGACATAAGTCAATTTCAAACACTTCTTGCGGTGGGGATGAAAAAGCAAGAGTGTAATCGTCTTTTGGGTGGAGTTATGGATGGTGGTATGTATACATTGCGGGCCGGATATGAGGCTGGTCAGTTGACGGGTGCTCATATCCGGCCCGGTAGTATTTTCAGATCAGGGGTCAGCGGCTTCTGGTGTAGGTCTTTTTGTCGGGACCGACTCCGGTTACGGTTACTTTTTTCCAGTGAGAGGGTAGGGCGGAGGGGAGTTGCTTGATGCCGTTGTCGGTGATTTCAAGTCCGCAGAAACCGTTGATCACGGCCTGGACGAATCCGCCTGCGCCGGTGGTGAAGTATGGGTTTGTTCCGCCTGCGCCTTCCGATACCACTCCAAACGGTGGCAGCTGGTTGGGCCGGTAGCTGCGCACAAAGAGCTCATAGGCTTTGTCGCCGTCACCGAGGCGGGCATGCTGGATGGCGAATACGGCGAATGACATAGCCGGTCCGCGGGGATTGATCTTGTTTTCGTAATATTCCAGATCGCGCTTAAGCTGGGCGGGATCGGTGATCACGGCCAGCGGGTAACCGAGCAGATTGACATCGGCCTGTTTGATTGTCTGTCCGGCATAGCCCTCGTATTCGAGTGTGGTTCCGTCGTCGGCTTTCGGGATGCGGAGGTTTGAGGCTACCTCGCTCCATGTCGCCGGAGCATGGATGCCGCAGACTTTTGCTGCCTTGACAGCCGCCTGAAGGGCTTTGATTGCGGCGCCGTTTGTGAAAGCGTTGTCATCGACCCCGATGGCGTATTCGTCGGCGCATACCACGTTGCGCACCGAGTAGCTTCCGTCCGGATTTTTCTCTGCGCGGCTGACCCAGAAATCCGCAACCTTCTCCATCATCGGGAAGCCGTGGTCGCGCAGCCATCTGCGGTCGGCGCTCATGCAGTAGTAGTTCCAGGCGGCAATGGCGATGTCGGCAGTGATATGATGCTCGAATGCGCCGGTCAAAGCCCATACCGGGCAGGATTCTTCTCCGGAGTCATCGCTTTCCCAGGGGAACATGGCGCCGTCATATCCGTAGGCCAAAGCCCGTTTTTCAGCCTGCCGCAGGCGGTCGCTGCGGTAGTCTATCATTGAGCGTGCTATACCTTGGTTGAGAAACAGCATCGGAGGGAACATCCAAAGTTCTGTGTCCCAGAATATGTGGCCGTTGTAGCCTGTTGCCGACAGTCCGAATGGCGGAATGCTCAGGCGCGAACCTTTGCGGGCGCTGGAATAGAGATTGTAGAGCGAGAAGCGGACTGCGCGCTGGGCGTCGTCGTCACCTTCGATGATCACATCTCCTTCCCACAGTTCGTCCCACAATCTCTGGTGGGCGCTCAAAAGACGGTCAAGACCCTCTTTGGCTGCATAGGAGATCTGACGGTCGCTCTCTCCGTAAGGGTCAGTGAAGTCGCGTCCTGAGCATACACTGCCGATGAGCGAGAAGGTAAATGTCTTACCTTGGGGGATTTCTATGCTGAACGAGTGCTTGTCATTGTCGATCAGGTCGCTGTCAGGCGTCTTGTCATCAAAAAGAAATGAGGCCGAGGCTGAAACCGGGACAGCGCGGTTTTTAGAAGGGGCGCTGACGCGGAGTATCTTGAGATTCTGGCCGTCGACTGTCAGATGGCGCACAGCCGGAGTAGGGGATCTGTACATGTCCGGCATGGAGATGGTGTTTTTGACTGTCAGTGAGATGTCTTTGAGAGCATGGACCGACACTGTCACGAGTCCCGCATAGGGCATGTTGCGCAGGGCGCGGATGTCATAGGTGATTTCAGCGTCATTCCCGAATTTGAATTTAGTGGAGTGGACCGCGTTGCGCATGTCGATTGTCTGGCTCCAGTCTGAAATGGATTTACCGGATACTTTCCTGTCGTCGACGGTCAGTTGCAGGTTGAAAGGGTTGATCCCTTTGAGAATGCTGCTGATTCCCATCGGCTGCTTGGAATCGAAGACGCTGTTGAGTATTACTTCTTTTATGGCAAACGGTTCTTTCCACGGAAGGATTCCGATACCGCCGTTGCCGACAACGGTCCCGTAGTAGGGCGAGGCGGAATAGTCGTTTGTCCGGATTTTCCAGCCGTCTGATTCGGCGGGAGTGTTTGTTTTAGCGGTAGCAGAAAAGCAGAGGAGGCTCAGAATGATGATCAGGATGTGTCTCATTTTGGAGTCTGGAATCTTTGAATTTGACGATTTAAGGTTAGTGATGAATGATACAAAGATAAGATTAATTTCTGTGATTTTCAATAGGATAGTCAAATTGTTTTGCGCTTTGTCAGCCTGCTTCCTGTCTCTGTTGTTTTGGCTGTTTCGGGCTGTGGGGTAGAAATAAAAAAAGAATGAGTAATGTAGAATAAATTCTAACAATTACTCATTCTCCTCTCTCCTCAGCGGTATGGACGGGACTCGAACCCGCGACCCCCTGCGTGACAGGCAGGTATTCTAACCAGCTGAACTACCACACCAAGTTGAGTCTTTCTGAACAGCGGCTGATCGTTTCGCTTAACGTCATTTTGCTTGCTGTTCCGTTTCTGTGTGCAAAGGTAAGACCAATTTTTAAATTATGCAAATATTTTGCGAAAAATATGCGCAAAAAATTCAAGGGCTATAAAATTGAGATAAAAAAAAGAATGAGTAACCAGGACCGAAGTCCAAAAAATTACTCATTCTCCTCTCTCCTCAGCGGTATGGACGGGACTCGAACCCGCGACCCCCTGCGTGACAGGCAGGTATTCTAACCAGCTGAACTACCACACCAAGTTGAGTCTTTTTGTAAAACGGAGGCTTGTCGTTTCGCTTAACGTTGCCGTTGTTTCCGTTTTGCGAGTGCAAAGTTAGAAACTATTTTGGATTCGTGCAAATATTTTGTGAAAAAAATGTGTGAAAAGTGAAATATTTCTCTTTTAGGCTGATTATTGGTCTATTTTGCGGGTGATTTTAGCTCCAAATAGTGCTTTCGCAAGGGTGCCGGTAGTTTTTCAATGGCATATCTGAGCATTGTCCGCGGCATCACATGAGCATGGCGGTCTAAAAAATCGTACAGCATGGCTTCATTTCCGCGCTTGCCCATTTCGCGCAGCATCCATCCGGTCGCTTTCCGGATCAGATCATGAGGGTGGGAGAGATAGCGCTGTGCGATGGTAAGGGTCGGTTCTGTCATGCCGTTTTTCAGCAAGGTCCATGTCGAGACCATGGCAATGCGCTGTTCCCAAAGGTCGGCAGAAAGGCTGAGACGGTCGAGAAGCTCGGTCTGTCCGCTTTCGCAGACATATTCGCCCAGGATTTTGGGTGCGGAGAGATCGACAAGGTCCCAGTTGTTGATCCCTTTTGTGTGCGAGAGGTAAAAGTCCACTATTTTACGCCGCAGTTCAGGATTTTTTCCGGCCTTGCGGTAGCGTTCGACCAGGACCAGCAGAGCCGAAAGCCGATGGTCATGGACCGGAGAGCCAAGCATTGCCTCGATGGCCTCAAAGGGAGCATCGGCCATGAGACGCGAAATTTTTCTCACTGCCGGGACAGTGTTGCCGAGAAAAATGTCTCCTTCGCCATACTGGCCGGGGCCTGTTTTGAAGAATCGCTGGAGAATTTCGCGTTTGCCCGGTATGATGTCTGAGGCCAATGCCTCCTTCCAGGTGTCAATGAATTCTGTCATGTCTGTCTGAGTGGTGGTGATGATGAAAGGTGCAAAAATACGAAGTAACTCTGAAAAATCAATGACGCGGAGTTGGCGTTGTTGATTTTTCAGAGTCACTTACAGTATTGATCGGAATTGGAAAATGAGTTCCTTGAGTGAGGCGTTTTCCGTAGGAGCGGAAGCCGTTTTTTGTCAAACCCCGTTGTCTCGGTTACTCCTTCTTGTGGGAGGCGGATGGGGGCGGTAGCAGCTGTCGGCTGAAAAAGTCCCAGATGATTTCTGCTGTCGGCAGATCCTGGGCAGCCCATGAGTGTTTGCCGCCATGAATCTCATAGAGAACAACCTCACGGCCGGAAGGTGCACCGGAGTGGACCGTCCGGGTGATCAGGTGTGACGGATCGCGCAGTGAAAAGAGCGAGTCGCTTTGCACTTTCGTGCAGCCATTGTTTTTGACAAGCGATCCGATGGCATTCGGAACCGGGATGTAGCACCCCCAGCCACCGTCGTTTGTCAGGTCGCCTTCCCAGCGGGAGGTGCGGTCGGCGTTTCCATGTATTTCAAGGAAATGGACCGGGATGGAAAGGCTGTGCTGTCGGTAGAGCCACTCGAATGCCAGTCCTGCGACTGAGGCATAAGCCCTGAAGAGTTCCGGAGCGGTGAAAGCCAGTTGATAGCAGAGGTCACCTCCGTTTGACATTCCGGCCATGAAGACGTTGTCGCGGCTGAGATTGAAGCGGGAGGTCACTTCTGACAGCAGCGAGCGGAAAAAATCGGCTTCGTCGACCGTCATTGACTCCTGTGGCGGATAGCCTACTTTCCATCCGTCTTTTCCGCGGGAGTCAGGCGAGCCGTCGGGATAGCAGACTGCGAAACCGTTCTTGTCAGCAACTTCGTTCAGATCCTTGAGCCAGCGCTTGGACGATCCGTAGCCGTGGGTGTAGACAACGAGAGGCGCGCCGGGCTTCAGTCCTTCGGGTAGATGGATGGCATAGGTGCGCACCGTATCGCCGTAGGCAAAACGATGTCTTTCAGGCTGCGGATCCTTAGCGGAGACTGTCGCGGACCATATAAGAGCAATGATCAGGAGCAGGCAGAAGGTGAGACTCTTTGACATGGCGCTTGGAGGGGTGATTATCTGTTGTGTGCTTTGAGGAGCGCCTGGAGACGTTCCGGCTCATTGGTGGTGATGAAATCCACGCTGTGATCGATACACCATTTCATGTCAGCTTCGGAATTGACCGTCCACACGTTGACGAGCAGTCCGAGATCGTGACACTCCTTGATCCATTCAGGGTGTTTCTTCATTACCTTCATCGCATAGTCGATTCCTGCGCCGCCCATCTGCTTGATCTGCGCAGGGACATAGTCTCCGTTAAGATAATAGACACCGGTGCCTTTGGGGGCATACTTGATAAAGTTCTTGAAGCCGTCGGCAGAGAAAGTTATGTAGTCGACTTTGTCCTGAAGCCCATATTTCTTGACCATTGCCAGGATTGCTTTGACAGCTGCTTTCTCATGCGAGCGGCTGTTGTGGCTTTTCATCTCGCAGACTATGCGCGAGGGCAGTTTTGAAGCTGTGGCAAGATATGATTCGAGAGTGGGGACGTGTTCTCCGTTGGAGAGCTTCTCGGCGAGTACGCGCGATGCGGGCGACGATTCGATGTGCACTCCGTTGATGTCGGGATCGTGGTTGACCACAAGAACACTGTCGGCTGTCATCCACACGTCGAATTCCGACGCATAACAGTGGATGGAGTCGGCTTTGACTATGGCGCGGATTGAATTCTGGGCCGAACCGTCGGTTTTCCAGTAGCCGCGGTGGGCTATGACCTTCGGTGACGTGGCCGCCATTGTGCCGGCCGCCACAAGAAGTGTGGCGGCGGCAAAAAGACGTGAGATCTTCATCATGTACATTTTTTGATGTTATGCTGAATGGTTAGAGATTATACTCGATGGTTACGGGCTTGTTGACGGCTGTGGCTGCGACTTTGACAACGCGGCATTTCGCGGCTTCGTCATATTCGGTTTTGGCCTTCTTGCCGTTGACAGTCACTTTGGCGTCATCCTTGAGACCCGGAAGTTGCAGCCGGTAGGAGCGGCGGGTGGTCTGACCGGGATATGAGCCTTCTGCGGGGCTTACGGTGACAGTAGCCTTGGAGCCTTTCTGAGTGTAACGGAGGGCGGTGGTTGCGTATGAGCCTTTCTGATAATCGAGCGAGATACCGTCGTCCTCATAGAGGCTGAACACATTGTCGGCATCATTGGCCGCAGGGTAGACGCGCATCACGAGGGTTTCGAGAGCCGCAGTGGCCGGACGCGGAGTGTAGGGCTGCATCGGAAGCACCCATCCGCCTCTTACGTAGAGGGGGAACTCTTCGAGCGGCTTTTCGATCTGGGCTGTCTGTCCGCCGTCCTTGCGTTCGTGGGTGAAATAGTCGTACCATACCTCACCCTTGGGGAACCACACTTTCTGCGATGCCACTTTGTCGGCACCCATGCCGGGGGTCGAGATCGGGGCGGCGAGAAGAATGTCGCCGAAGGTGAACTGCTGAGGCTGGTCGAATGATTCCTTCTGATCGCCGTAGTCGATGAACATGGAGCGGTTGAGAGGCACCATTGTGTTGTGTGTCTGCCATACGCTTGAATAGATGTAGGGCATCATTTCGGAACGCATGTGATACATTCTTCTCATCGCCTTGGTCTCGCGGTCGCCGCTGATCCAGGGACGGCGGTCGAGGCGCTTGTCTTTGGTCGAGTGGACGCGGAGAGCGGCAGAGAGAGCACCGAACTGAGTCCATCTTACCGTCAGCTCAGGATTCGGATCGCCACGGAAACCGCCGATGTCATGGGCCCAGTAGTAGCATCCGCCCTGGCCGCTGCAAGCCGTGAGCTTGACTTCAAAAGAGAGGAGTTCCCAGTTGGCCTGTGCGTCGCCGGAGAACTGGATCGGATGACGGTGGTCGCCCCAACCGGCCCAGCGGCTGTAACCGGCTCCGCGCTTGCCGTTGCGCTGCGAGTCGCGGTAATATAGTTCGTTGATCCATGCGAGAGTGGTCGAATGGTGTCCGCGCACATGGGGATAGAGATAGTTCTGCTGCCAGTCAAGCCACCAGAAATCAACTCCCATGTCTTCGCTCGGACGGTGGGCATAGTCAAAGAATTTGGCCATGTAGTTGCTGTCGGCGGTATTGAATAGGGGGACAGTGCCGTCTGTGACACCGAGAGCCTTGATGAAAGCGGGATAGTGTTCTTCGTGGGGGCGCATGCCGTCGTGGGGGTGGTCGTTGAGCGAGACGGTCACTCCGCGTGCGTGGCAGGAGTCAATCAGCGCTTTCGGATCAGGGATCAGCTCGCGGTTCCAGGTGTAGCCGTTCCAGTTGAGATGTCCGTTGTGGCCGGTTCCGACAGTGGCATCGTTTGTGTGCCATCCCATGTCGAACACGATGTTGTCAAGAGGGAAATCGTTTTTGTCATATCCGCGTATGATGTCAAGAAACTCGTCGGATGTGTAGTCCCAGTAGCGGCAATACCAGACACCGTGGATATATTTCCGCGTCATCGGCACCTTGCCGCTGATTGCGCCGAGACTGGCGAGGGCGGCTTTGTAGTCGTTGCCGTAGACGAAGCAGTACTGGTCCTGGATGTGCGATTCGGTGTCGCGGGGCTTGATCCAGCCGTTGACAAGGAGGTCAGTGCGCTCGTCGTCGATCATATACCATCCGTCCTTGCTGAGAATACCGTCGTTCATCGGGATCTCTTTGGTCACGCGGTCAAGGGTCTCTACCGGACCTCCGAGATTGTTTTTCGGCAGGAAGCGGTTGGTGAATTTTTTCTCTTTGCCGTCAAGAGTGTAGAAGACATGGAGATTTGAAGTCGAGAAGGGGAAGCCGTCGTTCTTGTACCAGATGCGCAGGGCCGGGGTCTTGATCTCGTAGCAGTTGTCGCCAAGCTCACGGACGGAAATCTCCTCGGCAGCAAGCATGCTGTTGCGGTCATAGGCGAAGAGGGTCGGATCGTCGATGAATCTGGCATCGTTGGCATATTCGAGGCGCAGAAGCGTCGGGGTGATGATTGAAAGACGGTTGTTGCCGAAGACCATCGGGTTCTGTACCGCGGTCTCCGCAAAGGCCATTAGCCCTGACGATAACATCAGGGCTAATGAAAGGAAATTTTTTATGGCTTTTCGCATGATTCGGATTAGTTGTTGGTAATGGTTTCGGTGTAGACGTTGCCGAAGCTGTCGGTGGCACGGAAACTTACACTCTGCCAGTTCTGCTGGGGAGTATAGAGGAACATGTGGTCGTTATTGTCCTCCGGTTTTGATCCTCCGTGGTTTGCGGGAAGTTCGCCGTTGGCCTGGCAGGCTTTGCGGACATCCGGATCCCAGCATTTGCCTCCGTTAAGCGAAGGGATTAGGCGGGCGCTTGCGGGAAGTTCGGTCCAGTCTCCGGCATCTTCCTTGACTTCTACGGTCCAGTCCTCGTGCCAGCAGAAGATGTTGGCGAGAATCTTGTCATAGGGATCGCCTTCTTTCTTGGCAGGATTCCAGAGCACGGCGTCTTCCGGACGGTAGAGCTTCATCTGATAGTTGCGGTCACAGCCGTCGCCGACAAAATATTTATTGACAAGAGAGTTGCCGTTGAACACCATTGCTCCATAGCCGCGGGGCGATCCGTCGTTGCAGAGAGGATACCAGTATGCGCCCATGACGGATGCGAAGGTGGTTTCTGTGATGTTGGAGGCAATTGTGGTTGTGTAGTGGTTGTGGCTGTGGCCGGAAAGGATCTGCACTTCCTTGAAATCCTTGACCAGATCATAGAGAGCCTGGTGGTTGGTGATATGGGCTGAGCGGTTGCGGCGCATGGTGGGGATGTGCAGACCTATGATGATGGCCTTGTCGGCATCGACATAGCTGAGGTCTTTCTCAAGCCATTCGAGCTGGGCCTCGGTGATGGTGCCTGTGTAGTCATTGCGTCCGTTGACTCCGCTGTAAAGAACATCGTCGAGCACTACGAGGTGGCAGTCACCGATATTTGTCGAGTAGTATGTCGGGCCGAGTGCATCGCGGAAATCCTTGTCGCTTTCGGTGTCGTTCTTTATGCCTTCGTTGTGGTCATGGTTGCCGATGACAGCGAACACGGGCACAGGAAGATTGCGCATTTCCTTGGCATAGATGCCGAAGTAGTCCGGCTTGTTCCAGACGATGTCGCCGAGCGAGATGCCGTAGACGTTTGTTGAAAGTGTTGATGCGAATTCGGCCATGCGGGGAACCATCGCAGTGAATTCTGTGATGTCCTTGTCGTTTCCGATCTGAGGGTCGGCCATAGTGAAGAGAGTCCATTCGGTTTTCTTCGGGGTTGACACCAGACGGAAATCGCGCTGGATGATAGCAGCATCGGAAAAATCAAGTGTCTTGTAGAACTTGGGATCGCCGAGATGGGTCGGAAGCTCACAGTCGGAGGGCACTGAAATAAAGACGTGCTGCCGGCCTGTGGTATACATCTGATATTCTCCGTTGGCGTCTGTCGTCATCACATTGATGCCGTCGCTGACGACAACTCCCTGGCGCGGTTGTCCGTCGACGGTTACGCGGCCTACGAGATTTTTGCCAAACTGAGCTTTGATTGTAAGCGGATCGGAATCAGCGCCGGGTCTGCGTTCGGCAACTACGTCGTCGGAACATGATGCCATGACGCTGACTGCCACAAGCGCTGATGCTATATATCTGAAAAATTTCATAGAAACTGAACTTTAAATGATGGTTTTAATTGAGGAGAGAGGACTGGTTGGCGGATTAGAGTGGATTCTGCTCAAGAAGCGGGTTGCCTGCGATTGCCTCTGACGGAAGCGGGAAGCGCTTCTTGTTGTCGTTGGTCGGCTTGTGGGCCCACCAGCTTTCGGTCGTGTAGAGACCGAGACGGATGAGGTCGGTGCGGCGACGGCCTTCACCGAGGAACTCGATCTGCCATTCGTCGGCCATACGGTAGACATCGAGATTCGCTTCGGTCACGGGGTCGGGGTCGTTGCCGTTGACGAAGTTGCGCTTGCGCACTTCGTTGATCAGCTGGGCGGCTCCCTTCTTGTCGCCTGCGCGCCATTTGCATTCGGCGAGCATGTAGTAGACTTCAGTGAAGCGCATACATGGCCAGTCGGGATTCCAGAGGAGGTCTTTGTCATCAACGTTGGGGATAGGCATTTTCACCAGACGGATTCCGGAGGCTTCCGAACCGTCCATCATGGTGCTGCTGTTGCCGTTTACGTTGACATAGTCCACAAGCACGATCTGCTGGCCGGCTTTGTCTTTCTGTCCGATTGCCACTTCGCCGGTGTAGGGGTTCTTCTGGAGACCTACGCAGAACATGCCTTCATATTCCTTGTTGCCGTGGTAGACATAAGGCTTCTTGCGGAGGTCGGCATCGTTGAACTTCTCGTAGCTCTTGCCGAGCTTGTAGTCCATGACGGGACCTCCTTCTTTCTCACTCGAGGGCGATAGCTGGAAACCGTTGTAGCGTGATGCCGGGAAGGGGCAGTTGAAGTATTTGTCGGCCTGGTGGTTGTAGAAATAGCGGTAATACCAGTTGAATTCCATCTTGGAGTTCTGTGAGGGTACATACCAGACGGCTTCGGGCGACTTGTCATTGTCGAAGCAGTGGGGACCATACCAGGTCTTGTCGATGTCATAGGCGCCGTATGTGCCTTTGATAAGCTCTTCGCAGATGGCTGCGCATTCGGCATAGCGGTCACCGGCACCGTAGGCTTCGGCGTTGAAGTAGAGTTCGGCAAGCATCATGGCTGCGGCACCCTGGCGGATGTAGCCGTCCTGAGCCTCTCCGAGCGATGCTTTGGGGCGGATCAGGGGGATTGCGTTCTTGAACAGTGTCTCGCAATACTCGAAAGTCTCCTTGTCGGTCGAACGGGCGCAGGGAGCGTCATTGTTGCTGCGGAAGATCGGGAGACCGCCGAAGTAGTCGAGACCGCGCATGTAGTACCATCCGAGGATGGCGTTGAGCTGGTTGATGTGGTCTTTCTTTACTTCATCGGAGAGTCCGATGGCATTGTAGTTCACGCCTGAGAGGTCTTCCTTGGCCTCAAGTGTACGAGCGATGGCTCCCATAGTGCCGTCCCACACGTTTTTGACGTGGCGGTCATCGCCGGTCCAGGTGTGTTCCTGAAGGCGGATGTACTCACCGTTGTTGTAGAAGTCGCTGCCGCGGGTCGGGCAGGCCATTTCGTCGGTGGTCAGTTCCTGAAGATACCAGCGTTCAGCGCCAAGATACCATTTCCAGTGGGTGAAGGGGCGGCATAGGATGGCGTAGGTGTTCTCCGGGCAGGTGATGAACGTGTCGGGGGTCACGCTGGAGTAGAATTTCTCGTCAAGGTCGCAGGAGAAGAGTGTGGCGCCTCCCAGCAGAGCCAGAGTTATATGTTTGAAGTTAAATTTCATAGTTCGTTGAATTTTGTCTAACATGGTTTTAGAATGTCAGCTGTACGCCGAAAGTCCAGCGGGTTGTCTGAGGATACATGTTGGCCGAGTTGCGGACATATTCCACACCGGGATAGAGGCCGTTGATGTTCACTTCGGGATTGTAGCCCTTGTAGTTGGTCCAGGTGTAAAGATCGCGGGCGGTGACATAGAAGCGTGCGCGGGTCAGATACTTGTTCCATTTGGCGGTGTTGAGTGTGTAGCCAAGGGAGACGGCGTCGATCTTGAGGAAGGATGCGTCGCTGAGGAAGTAGTCCGAGGTGATGCGGGTGTCGTTGATGGCCGCGTTGTCGGTATAGGCGATCTTCAGGACATTTTCCTGGGAGGTCGATTGCAGACCGTGGTAGAGGATGATTTCGCTGAACACATCGTAGTCAAGCCATGAGCGGAGGTTGATGCCGAGGTCAAAGTTGCGGTAGCGGAAGTTGTTTTCCCAGGAGATGATTGCCTTGGGGATCGCATTGCCGACCCAGTGCTTGTTGGCATCGACGAGGTTGTTGACTGATCCGTCTTTGGCAGGCACCACGTTGTTGTCCTTGTCATAGATGAGCCACTTGCCGTTTTCGTCAAGACCGGCGTATTTGAAAAGCCAGAACTGACCGATCTTCGAGCCGTTGACGAGTTTCTGCTCGTAGCCCATTGATGCGGGCATCGCTGAGGGGAGCATGAAGGAATCGCTGTCGCCGAGGTTCTTGATCTTGGTGGAGTTGTGGGAGATGCGGGCTGTTGAGCTCCATGTGAATTCACGCGACTGGAAGGGAACGCCTGTGATCTCGAATTCCCAGCCTGTGTTGGTGAGACTGCCGATGTTTTTCATCACTGTCGTGTAGACCATCGGGGGCACGGGTGCTGCAACTTCGAAGAGCATGTCGTCCACCTGGCGGTGATACCAGTCGAATTTACCGCAGATGCGGTTGTTGAGGACTGCGTAGTCAAGACCGATGTTAAGCTCTTTCTTTTCTTCCCACTTCAGGTCGGGGTTGATGTTTTTGGTCGAACCGTAGCCGGGCTGCCAGATGCCGTTGGTGGGATACATGTCGTTTGACTTGTAGGTGCGCACTGTGTAGCCGCTGCCGAAGTCGTTGTTACCGGTGACACCGTAGCCTACGCGGAGTTTGAGGTCATTGATCCAGTCGATTCCTTCCATGAAGTTCTCGCGGGAGATGCGCCAGCCGCCTGAAACAGACCAGAAGTCGCCCCAGCGGTTGTTCTTACCGAACTTTGATGAACCTTCGCGGCGGTAGCTGACGGTTGCCATGTATTTGTCGGCGAAAGAGTAGTTCGCACGTCCGAAGAACGAGAGAAGTCTTTGGCGCGGATTCTTGTTGGATGACATCGAGGCCTGGCCGTCGCTGAGGTCTGTACCGGCGCTCATGTCCCAGGGACCGATACCGTCGACTGTGAAGTTGGCGTTGGTCATTGAGAAGCTTTCGGTGCCTTCGTTTTCATAGAAGCTGTATCCGACAACGGCGTCAACGAAGTGTTCGCCGAATTCACGCATATAGTTGGCGTAGGCTTCGAACGATTTGTTGAGCGACTTGCTGAACTCGTGGGTAGCTTTGCCGCGCTTGCTTGAAGTGACACTTTCGTTGTGTTTCTGACCGTAATAGAGATTGTACTGGTACTGGCGCATGTCGAGACCCATTGTACCCTGTACGGAGAGACCTTTCATGAGGTTGATTTTCAGTGTGGCATCGCCGAGGAACCACTGGTCCTTGGCCGAGTAGTCCTTGTATTCGATGTCAGCCACGGGGTTCCATGAGTTGCCGCCCATGCCGACGCCGCTGACATTATAGTTCGACGGGTTGGCGGGATCCCACAGGGGGATTGTCGGGTTGAGTTCGATAGCCTTCTGGAAGGTGTAGGAACCGTTTCGCTTGTCGCGGTCAGCCTGGCGGAACTGGGCTTTTACACTGAGTTCGGCAACGCCGTCCCACATGCGGTAGCGTCCGTTGATGCGGCCTGAATAGTCGGTTCTGCCGTCACCTCTGACAATACCCTGCTGGTCGGAGTACATCAGCGATGAGTAGAGCTGGAGGTCTTTTGTGCCTCCGGAGATGGTCAGCACATGGCGCTGGCTGAGGGGATTGTCGCGGGTGAGTTCCTTGTACCAGTCGGTGTCATAGCCGTAGTCCTGGCCGAGACCGCGTTCGATATATTCCTGAGACGAGAGGATGTCGAGGTGTTTGCGGACGCTCTCGATGGAGAGTTCACACGAGTAGTTGACCTGAGTCTTGCCTTCCTTGGCTTTCTTTGTGGTCACGAGGATCACGCCTGCTGCCGCGCGTGTACCGTAGATTGCACCTGCCGATGCGTCTTTCAGCACGTCGATCGACTGGATGTCTTCCTGATTGATGGCGCGGAGGTCACCTCCGGGGATACCGTCGATCACAACGAGCGGACCCTGGCCGGCGTTGACCGAAGCGACACCGCGGAGCTGATAGCCGTTGGATGCGTTGGGCGATGCGCTGCCGGTTGTGGTGAGACCTGAGATCTTGCCCTGGAGAGCTGTGGCGATTGTCGCACCGCCCAGACCGGACATCATGTCGTCACCGCTGATGGAGGTGATGGCCGATGTCACGCGTTTTTTCTCCATTGTACCGTAGCCGACAACGACAACTTCGTCAAGCATCTTGTCGTCAGATTCGAGCACGATGTTATAGTGGGTTTTGCCGGACTGAACTTTCACATCGGCGGGAAGTTTGCCGACGTAGGTCACTTTCATGACCTGACCGGGTTTGGCGTCAAGTGAGAAATTGCCGTCGATGTCAGCCGCGGCTGCGAGTTTGGTGCCCTGGACCATGATTGTGGCGCCGGTCAGAGGTTCACCGTCGGTATCGGTCACTGTGCCGGTGACTTGTGCGGCAGCAGTCATGAAAGCCGTTGAAAGCAGACCGAGGAACAAGGCGCAAAACAACCCCTTGAGGCTTTTTGCAGTATAATGTCTGTGTTTCATTGTTGTTTACTGTTTTTATTTGGTCTCGATTCGGGTTACTTTAAGGTCGTCCATGAACCAGCGGAAATATGAAGTCTTGCCGTTGTCGGGATAAGTGGCTACGGACTGGAATCCATTGATGATGAAGGGTGTGGCGCCGATTATGATTTTAGTGTTAGCTGTGGCGCCGTTGATGGTGACTTTCATGTCAGTCCATTTCCAGGGGACGTTCTTGTCTGAATTGTGGAACGGTTCGAGTTCCTTGCTTTGGGTCTTGCTGACACCGTCGACGATTTCGCCGTCGCCTTCGATCATCACAGTGACTGTCACGGGGTCAGTGCCGTTTTTGGCTGCGCGGAAAGTCACATCTACGTTCGCGTAATGGCCGCCTTCGATCGGAAGACCGTTTTTGAGTCCGATTGCTGTCTGGGCACCGCCTTTGTTGAATTTCAGATAGCCGGCCATTGCATAGATGACTTTAGCCGAGGCATTGTAGTCGGTATATTTCTGGTTGAAAGGAGCGAGTACGTCGCTGAATCCGTTGGCGCCGAAATCCCATGTGTAGATGTTGCGGGCATTGTTTGGCGCGCCGCCATTGATGTTGCTGATCTGGTCGTCGCCGCCCTGCACCCATGAGAAGTCATCGTTGTAGTAGACAAAGCCTACTGCCTTGGAGTCAGGTTCGGGACGGTCCGAGAGCTGGAGCACGGGAGCGGTCAGCACAAGGCCGTGGGCTGTTGTGATGGTCACATAGCCTTCGCGGGCCCCTTCGGTATTGACCTCTGCGGTCAGTGTGACTTTGGTCTCGCCGGCTTCGCCGCTTGTGGGGTTGATAGTTAGCCATTCGGGTTTGGCAGTGAGAGTCCAGGACTCGATGCAGCCTACGGTGAGCTCGGTGCTCAGGCCTGTTGCCTCGGAAGCGGCGAATGTCAGCTTGGTGACGGGAGTGCCGTTTTCAGTAACAGTGAATACTTCACCGTCCTGGCGCACTGTTGTGTAGCGTGAGAGCGCACCGGCACTTACTGTGATTTTGGCCTCGCGTGCAGAGCCGGTGGTGTTGACGGCTGCTGTGAAAGTGATTTTTTCTTTGCCTGCTTCTCCTGAAACCTTTGACGGAGTGATCCAGTCGCAGCCTGCGGGAAGCGAGATTGTCCAGTCTGAGTTTGTGTCGATCGTAAAGGCGAGAGCCTCGTCCTCGGCGGCGTTACCCAGAGTGGTGACATTGATGAGTGCGGGAGAGACGGCGAGAGTGCCGACTTTCTTGTTCTGAGTGACGGCGAGGAGTTCTGTTTTATCCCCCCCTAAAAGTTTAATTTCCACAAAACCGGAGCGTTGTTCGCCTGTGTTTTCGTCGGCTGTCACGAAGATCTTGTGGCTGCCGCGTGTGCCGGACTCGCGCGAGAGGTGGATCCACTCGTCCTTCTGGCTTACGCTCCAGTTTCCGCTTGTGTTGAGTGTGAGCGACGGTTCCTCGCCCTTATCTGTCAGACCGTCATATTCCAGAGTGAACTCGCGGGTGTCGGCCTTGAAGTGGGCGGGAAGATTATCGTCATCGCTGTTACAGCCCGTGAGTGCAAGGCCGAAGCCTGCCGCAAGGGTAAGGGCTGATGCGAATATGAAATTTTTATGTAGTTTCATGTCTGTTGATTGTTCGGTTAATTAAGAATGGTGGTCTCAGCGTTCGATGCGCTCTACCTTGAGGTCATCCATATACCAGCGATAGGTTCCGCTGTTGTTGATGCCGTCCTTTACGTATGTCTGTTCGCCGATGATGACTTTGGTTTTCGATGTGATGCCGCGGAGGTTGACGCTTACGTCTGACCAGACGAGCTTGTCGGCTGACATGGCTACTGGGGCGCTGACAATGCGTGTGCCGGCCTGAGTGCCGCCGTCAATTGAGCCGTCGCCTTCGATGGCCACTACGACTGTGGTCTTGTCAGTGTTGTAGCGTGCACATTTGAAGCTGACTTTGACATTGGTCGATTTCTCAGGCGCGATGCCGAGATTGCGGATGGCGATGGCTGTGATGGTGTTGGTCTTGTCGAACTTGATATAGCCCTTCATTGTATAAACGGTCTTGGCATTGGAGTTCAGGTCCTCATAGTTTGCCTGGAATGTCGGAAGCGAACTTGTAAAACCGTTGGCAGCATAGTCCCAGGTATATATGTTGCGGGCATCGCCGATGGCCTGGTTGCCTACGTCGTCAGTACCGCCCACACACCATTCGAAGTTGTCGGAGAAGTAGACATGGCCCACGGGCATGCGGTCATCGCGGTCTTCTTCGAGGTTCTGGATGACGGTGATTGTCTCGCTGAGGTTCTGGCCGGAAGTGACGGTCAGGAAGCCTTTGCGGACAGCACCGCTTTCGTTTTCCTCAGCGAGGATGTTGACATTGACGGCGCCGCGTCCGGTCGGTCTGTCAACGGAAAGCCATTCGGCATCGCTGGTAACTACATAGCCTTTGTTGGCTGTGATTGTGAGTGTCGCAGCGGCTCCTGTGGAGAGTGTGCCTGTTCTGATCAGCTCCACGCGGTTTTGATCTACCTTCAGACGAGGTACTGCGTCTTCAGCCGTGTCGTCGACACCACACGACGTAAAGCCCACAAAGCATAGAGCTATCGCCGCAAGTGTTTTAAAGAATGGTTTTTTCATAAGGTTGATTGGTTATGTTGTTTTTGGTATTTTTATATGAAGATTTTCCGGACGTCTTTCTTGAGATTCCGGAATCGCTGCGGGTTAAGGATGGTTTGGATTATTGTTTTGTTTTTGTTCTGCATCCTGATGCAGGTTTTAGGGGGAATAGATTTCAGGCGGGTTTGTATAGGCGATATAATGTTGTGGACTGGTGCGGGAGCGAGACAACTCCCGTGGGGAACACTTTATTTATCGACTTTCGTTTTTAAACTGAAATGAAACATTATAGATTTCAAGTCGCAACAAAAGTATAATATATAAACTAATCCACAAAATTTTTTTAGTACTTTTTTTATTGATTTTTGATTAAAATTCAAAAATAGGGTAGCAAAAATGTCAATTTACTGGAATAGTGTTAAATTTGAACGCTTTTGCTTGATTCGAAATGAAACCTTTCGTGGCGTAAGATTATACTTGCCGGACTTATGTTTGCAGAGTGATGTAGAGTGATGCAGAGTCGCAATCCGTTAATTCCGATAGATCTGATGGCGGGAAAAAAAGGACACATGAGTCCTTGGCGGCTTCTATGGCGGAAAAACAGATGGAAACAGGGCGAAGGTTTAGGGCTGGAAGGGGAGAGAGGTCGGGTGGAGGGGAGGGCGTCAGGTCTGTGGGTCGACACCGGATGACGGGTCTTTGATGTCGACGATTCTAAGTTCGATGCCGAGATCCTCAATCGCCTGGCTGATCGTCGACGGGATGTTGGAGTCTGTGATGATGGTGTCGACATCTGTGATGTTTGCGATCTTGCTGAAGCCCCTGCGCCGGAACTTCGAAGAGTCGGCAAGAACGATGGTCTTCTGGGCTGTACGCATCATGACTTTGTTCAGGTCTGCCTCGCGTATGTCTGTGGTTGTGAGGCCGAAATCAAGATCGATGCCGTCCACTCCGATGAACAGTTTGCTGCAACAGAATTCGCTGAGAGGGGCTTCGGCGTGTTTGCCTACGACAGAGAGACTGCTGTGGCGCAGGGCGCCTCCGAGCTGGATCACCTCGATGTTTTCATTGGTGCCTAGGAACTCCGAGACTTTGAGAGAGGCGCTGATGACGGTCAGTCGGTGGATCGGCTTGATGCAGTGGGCGAATGCCAGGACTGTGGAGCCTGATGCGATGATGATCGAGTCGTCCTGCGTGATCATTGAGGCTGCTTCGCGTCCGATCAGTTCCTTTTCGCGTCGTGCGAGTTTTTCTTTCTCCAGGATGGAGCGGTTGTTGATATACGGATTGATCAGCACAGCTTTGCCGTGGCTTCGATAGAGTTTGTTTGCACTTTCGAGTTCCGTAAGGTCCTTACGGATCGTAACGGCCGATACGTCCAAAAGTAACGACAGGCTCGATACCGGAATGGATTCGTGACGGATGAGAGTTTCAAGGATCAGATTATGTCGTTCTTCTTTTGTCATATATAGAGGTTGTTTAAAAACAATAGTTAAAATCT
>NZ_JAIDEN010000166.1 GCF_029054785.1 Duncaniella sp. | reverse complement strand
TTGACTTCGCAACGATTAAATTGCTCCTTGCTCACTTGTAAAATTAAATTTCAGTTAAAACTAAACACTCTCTAAGAAATCACAGAAGAATTTTTTTAGATCAAATCCCCCTACTATCTCCATTCATAATTTCTTGTAATCATGAAAAGCAGATTGATACTGAGTTTGTTCGTGTTCGTGTCGGTGTTGAGTCTCCAGGCACGGACCTTAAGAATCCTTGCCATAGGCAACAGCTTTTCCCGCGATGCCGTCGAACAGAATCTCCATGAGATCGCTGCGGCTGACGGAGACACGGCTGTCATCGGCAATCTATTCATCGGCGGATGCTCGCTTGAACGTCATCTCAACAACGTGCGCGATGACAGACATGACTATGTCTACCGCAAGATCGGTGCCGACGGCAGGATGCATGAGACAAAAAACGCTTCCGTCGCTGATGCTCTCGCCGATGAAGCCTGGGACTATGTATCCATGCAACAGGCCAGTCCCTTGTCAGGAATCTATGACACTTATGCCGCCTTTCTGCCGGAGTTGCTTGCCTATGTGAAAGCAAAGGCCCCGAAGAAAGCCGGAATTGTGCTCCATCAGACCTGGGCCTATCAGCAGGGCGCCGGACATAGCGGTTTCGGAAACTACGGACGAGACCAGCTGACGATGTATCGTGCGATTGTCGGGGCCAATGACCGGGCTGCCAAAGCGGCTAAGATAAAGACAATCGTGCCTGCCGGTACAGCCATCCAGAATGCACGCACCTCATACATAGGTGACAATCTGAACCGTGACGGCTATCATCTTGACCTTGGAATAGGCCGCTTTACAGCAGCCTGCGCCTGGTATGAGAAACTCTTTGGTAAAGATGTCACCGGCAATACCTATCTTCCCGCCGGGATGAATCCCGATCTTGCCCGCGCCGCCCGCGCCGCCGCTCATGCAGCAGTTCTCAGGCCCTCGGAAATCACGGATCTCAGCGCAATGGAGCCATCCATGCCGCTGTATAAAGACAGCCGTGTCCCGGTTGAGATCCGCGTCGCCGACCTCTTGGCAAGAATGACTCTTGACGAGAAGGTGCTTCAGCTCAATCAGTATACTCTTGGCCGCAACAACAATGCCAACAATATCGGTGAAGAGGTGAAGGAAATTCCGGCGGAGATCGGATCTCTGATTTATTTTGACACCGATCCGGGCCTGCGCAATGCCATGCAGCGCCGTGCCGTCGAGGAATCCCGTCTGGGAATACCTGTGATTTTCGGCTATGATGCGATCCATGGTTTCCGCACCATCTATCCCATCTCTCTTGCCCAGGCCTGCTCCTGGAATCCTGCATTGGTCAGAAAGGCTTGTGCTGTTTCCGCCCAGGAAGCCCGTATGTCAGGTGTCGACTGGACATTCTCTCCGATGATTGATGTGGCGCGTGATCCGCGCTGGGGACGTGTTGCCGAGGGATATGGCGAGGATCCATATACCAATGCCGTCTTCTGTGAGGCTTCTGTCAGAGGCTATCAGGGCAAGAAGTTGTCTGATTCCACATCGGTTGCGGCATGTCTGAAGCATTATGTCGGCTATGGCGCTTCCGAGGCAGGACGTGACTATGTCTATACCGAAGTGTCGCCTCAGACTCTTTGGGACACTTATCTTCCTCCCTACGAGGCCGGAGTGAAAGCCGGTGCGGCTACGCTCATGAGTTCGTTCAACGACATCAGCGGTGTGCCCGGATCCGCCAACCGCTACACAATGACCGAGATCCTTAAAAAGCGCTGGAAGCATGACGGTTTCATCGTGAGCGACTGGGGAGCCATCGAGCAGCTGAAAAACCAGGGATTTGCCGCTGACAAGCGCGAGGCCGCATGGCGCGCTCTCAATGCAGGTCTGGAGATGGACATGATGAGCCACGCCTATGACCGCCATCTTGCGGATCTGGTTGCTGAGGGGAAAGTGTCGCAGCAGACAGTCGATGACGCTGTCAGAAGAGTCCTGCGCGTCAAGTTCCGTCTCGGACTTTTCGACAATCCATATACTCCGGAAGTGCCTGACCGTTTCCTGCGTCCTTCGTCACTTGAGACAGCCGGACAGCTGGCCGCCGAATCAATGGTGTTGCTGAAAAATGACTCTACACAGATATTGCCGTTCAAGGATGTCAGGCGTATAGCTGTAATCGGCCCCCTTGCCCGCGACAAGTGGGATCTGTTCGGATCATGGTGCGGACATGGCGACCCTGAGACTGTCACCACTTTCTGGGATGGAATTGTGAAGGAATTCGGTGGGAAAGCGGAAATCCGCTATGCGGAAGGCTGCCGTCGCGACGGCAATGACCGCTCCGGTTTTAAGGCTGCCGCCGATACCGCTGCTTGGGCAGATGTCGTAGTCCTCTGCCTGGGCGAGAACATGAAATGGAGCGGCGAAAATGCTTCGCGCTCGTCGATCTCTCTGCCTGCTATCCAGGAGGAACTGGCCGCTGAGATTGCCCGATGCGGAAAACCGCTTGTGATTGTGCTTTCCAACGGTCGTCCGCTTGAGCTGAACCGTCTCGAACCGATGGCCAATGCCATTCTCGAAGCCTGGCAACCGGGAGTGAAAGGAGGCGATGCCGTGGCCGGAATTCTGTCCGGACGCATCAACCCTTCCGGCAAACTGGCGATAACTTTCCCATACTCCGCGGGGCAGATTCCGATCTATTACAACCGGCGCAAGAGCGGCCGTCACCACCAGGGATTCTATCAGGACATAACGAGCGAGCCTCTCTATCCGTTCGGTCACGGTCTGAGTTACACGACTTACGCTTACGGAGATCTTACGGCCTCGGCCACTGATTTCCGGCGCGGTGACAGGATCAAGGTATCTGTGGCTGTGACCAACACCGGATCTGTGGCAGGAGATGAGACTGTCATGTGGTTTGTCTCGGATCCTTACTGCTCGATCACCCGTCCGGTCAGAGAACTCAAATATTTTGAGAAAAAGCATATCGAACCGGGCCGGACGGAGGTCTATACCTTCACGATAGATCCGATGCGCGATCTGAGCTTCGTCGATTCGGATGGAAAACGTTTCCTTGAGGCCGGGGAATATAATGTGATAGTCAACGGAAAATCCCTTAAATTGAATCTAACGGAATGAAATTTGGAAAAGCAATCCTGCTGCTGTTGCTGACGGTTGTCAGTATGCCGGCGGCATCAGCGGTCACTATAAGTAAAGAGGACAAGGACCGGGCGCGTCAGTTGGTCAGCCGGATGACTCTCGGCGAGAAACTTTCATATCTGTCAGGAGAGACATCTTTTTCACTGCGTCCGATCGAACGTCTCGGCATTCCGCGCATTCTGCTTGCCGACGGTCCTCAGGGAATAAGAAACCACTGTTCGCACAGCACACTCTACCCTTGCGGCATTCTTGCGGCCGCTACCTGGAACCGAGGTGTGGCCAACCGCTACGGGCAGAGTCTCGGTGATGACGCACGGGCGCGTGGAGTCTCCATCCTACTTGGTCCGGGAGTCAATATCTACCGTTCGCCGCTTTGCGGGCGCAACTTCGAATATATGGGAGAGGATCCCTATCTGACATCTGAAATCGCATGCGAATATATTAAAGGTGTGCAGTCGAGGGGCGTGATCGCTACCGTCAAACACTTTGCGGCCAACAATCAGGAGTGGAGCCGCCACCATGTGAGCAGCGATGTGGACGAGCGTACCTTGCAGGAGATATATTTTCCTGCTTTCCGCAAAGCTGTGCAGAAAGCGGGGACAGGAGCTGTGATGAGCAGCTATAACCTGCTCAACGGTGTGCATACCACAGAGCATTCCTGGCTTAACACACGGATTCTGCGTGATGAATGGGGCTTTGACGGACTGTTGATGAGCGACTGGACTTCGGTCTATTCGACCGTCAGCGCTGCCAACGCCGGACTGGATCTCGAAATGCCGAAGGCGGTTCATTTCACCGATTCGCTTCTGCGCGATGCCTTGGCTTCAGGCCGTGTGACGATGGCTGCTATTGATGCGAAAGTCGCGCACATACTCCAGACTTTAATTGCTTTCGGACTGCTTGACCGCGAAGCCGGAGATGCTGAAATCGGGCTTGACTGCGCCACGTCGCGAGAAACGGCCCTGGAGACTGCCCGCGAAGGCATAGTGATGCTGAAAAACGAAGGCGGAATCCTGCCGCTCAAAGGGCGCACTGTGGTGTTTGGTGCAAATGCCGATACGATTGTCTCAGGCGGAGGAAGCGGGTCTGTGTCCGCTTTTTCGGTCACTCCATTATCAAAGGCTATAAGAAAAATGTCACGTTCGGTGACATGTCTTTCGGAAGAAGACCTTTACACGGATGTTGTCAGCCGCTTCCATACCGATTCCACATTGTCGGTCCGCGGACTGTCGGGCTGCTATTTCAAAAATATCAGTCTCAGCGGCAGTCCGGATCTCGTGAGGACGGACAGTCTGGTGGACTTCGACTATGCTTATTCGGGACCTTGTCCCGGATTTCCTGACGACGGCTTTTCGGTCCGATGGTCTGCGGTCTATGTCCCTGAGAAAGATGAGACGCTGAAAATCCGGGTCGGCGGTGATGACGGTTACAGGCTTTATGTCAACGACTCGATAGTGGCCGGTGACTGGGGCAATCATTCGTTCAGCGAGCGTGTGGTGTGCTATCCGGTCAGAGGAGGCCGCACTTATCGTTTCCGTCTTGACTATTTTGACAGCAGCGGAGGCGCAAAAGTGACACTTTCGGTCAAAAGCCTTGACCGACGCCGCCTTGAGTGCGCTCTGAAGAGGGCAGACAACGTAGTTCTGAACACAGGATTCAACGGCGACATCGAGGGTGAAGGCTTCGACCGCAGTTTCGCCCTGCCGGAATATGAGGAGAACTTCATAAGAGAGATTGCCGCAGTCAATCCGAATCTGGTCGTTGTGCTCAACAGCGGAGGCGCTGTTGACCTGCGCCGCTGGGGCGATTGTGCAAAAGCTCTGCTGATGGCCTGGTATCCGGGGCAGGAGGGAGGCACGGCTCTTGCCGAGATCCTCACAGGCCGTGTCTCTCCATCCGGCAAGCTGCCGATTTCTTATGACCGTTCGCTGGAGGAAAGTCCCACGTGGGGCAACTATTATGCCAACAGGCCCCGTGTGTGGTCTTCGGATTCCCGTGAATGCCGTCATGTGGAATACCGTGAAGGGATTTTTACCGGCTATCGCGGTTATGACCGCAGCAGCATTGCCCCGCTCTATCCTTTCGGTTTCGGACTGAGCTATTCAACTTTTGAGTTTTCCGGCCTGAATCTGAAAAATCAGGGCGGCAACCGGGTTGAGGTTTCGTTTACACTGACCAACACCGGAAAGGTGGAGGCATCGGAAGTCGCTCAGGTCTATGTCGGAGACAGCGAATGCCGTGTTGTCAGACCGATCCGGGAGCTCAAGGGCTTTGAGAAAGTGCGTCTCAAACCAGGAGAGAGCCGAGAGATTACAATCGTACTTGACAGCGAGGCTTTCTCTTTCTACGACATGGAAAGCCACTCTTTCGTTGTCGAACCTGGTGAATTTGTAATTTATGTCGGCAATTCTTCAGCCGATCTGCCGTTAAAAGAAAAGATCACATTATAAGTAACTCTTAATATAATCACATTTGACCTTCCATCATGAAAATCTGCTTATCTCTTCTGTCGGTTCTGATGATTGTTCCCTGTATGATGGCGCAGCGCAGTGAAACACTGTTGCGCCAGGGCTGGCGTTTCAGCCGGGAGGACAGTCCGCGGGCTTCGCTCACAACTTTTGACGATTCGCAATGGCAGTCTGTCACGGTGCCACACGACTGGGCGATTTACGGCCCGTTTGACCGCAAACACGATTTGCAGACAGTTGCCGTTACGCAGGACGGAGAGAAAAAGGCCACTTTGAAGACCGGCCGTTCAGGCGGACTTCCCTATATGGGCTGTGGCTGGTACCGCACAACTTTCGCTGCCTCAGCCGGGAGGATGGTCTCTCTGGTCTTTGACGGTGCCATGAGCGAGGCCCGTGTGTGGGTCAACGGTCAGGAAGTGGGGGAGTGGCCCTTCGGCTATAACTCATTTCATTTTGATGTCACTCCCTACCTCAACCGCGACGGTTCGGACAACATTCTTGCGGTCCGTCTGGAAAACAAGCCGTTTTCCTCGCGGTGGTATCCCGGAGCGGGCCTTTATCGCAATGTGAGGGTGGTCGAGACGGATTCGATACATATTCCGGTCTGGGGAACGCAGGTGACGACTCCACATGTCGGGGAAGACTTCGCGACAGTGAGATTACTGACCAAGATCGAAAATTCAGGATCGGAAAATCTGACGGTGAAGACCGAAATTCTGTCACCGGAAGGGAAAACCGTAGCATCCAGGACAACAGAAGGCCGCATAAACCACGGTTTGCCCGTCGAACAGAATTTTGAGATCTCCTTTCCGGCTCTCTGGTCACCGGAGTCGCCTGCGCTCTATACTGCAAGAACTCAGGTGTGCGATGGTTCAGGGAGGGTGGTCGACACCTACGACACCCGCTTTGGTGTCCGCTCGGTGGAGATCATTCCCGAACGGGGATTTTTCCTCAATGGCCGACACCGTAAATTTCAGGGAGTCTGCAATCACCACGATCTCGGACCGCTTGGGGCTGCGGTCAACACTTCCGCCCTTCGCCATCAGCTGAGACTTCTGAAAGATATGGGCTGCGATGCGATACGCACCTCACACAATATGCCTGCGCCAGAACTAGTCAGCCTTTGTGACGAGATGGGCTTCATGATGATGGTGGAACCTTTCGACGAATGGGACATCGCAAAGTGTAAGAACGGCTATCACCGCTTTTTCGACGAATGGGCCGAGCGCGATATGGTCAATATGCTGCATCAGTATCGCAACCACCCCTCGGTTGTTATGTGGTCGATCGGCAATGAAGTCCCTACCCAGTGCAGTGACGAGGGCTATCGTGTGGCGAAATTCCTCCAGGACATCTGTCACCGCGAAGATCCTACGCGTCCTGTCACCTGCGGCATGGACCAGGTCTCTTGTGTGCTTGACAACGGATTCGCATCCATGATTGATGTTCCGGGGCTGAATTATCGCACTCACCGCTACAAGGAGGCTTATGAGAATCTGCCACAGGGAGTGATCCTCGGTTCAGAGACGGCTTCGACTGTCAGTTCGCGCGGAGTTTATAAATTTCCGGTGAGGGTTTCGGGGACAGCCATGTATCCCGACCATCAGTCCTCAGGCTACGATACCGAGCATTGTTCATGGGCAAATATTCCGGATGTCGATTTTGCGCTTGCCGAGGACTATCCTTGGACAATGGGGCAGTTTGTGTGGACCGGTTTTGACTATCTTGGCGAACCCTCTCCCTACAATACCGACGCATGGCCGAGCCACAGTTCACTGTTCGGCATCATAGATCTTGCCTCGATTCCGAAGGACCGCTACTATCTTTACCGCAGTCACTGGAACAGCCGTGACACCACTCTGCATATCGTCCCTCACTGGACATGGCCCGGACGGGAAGGACAGACCACTCCGGTGATGGTTTATACCTCATTCCCGGAGGCCGAGCTTTGGATCAACGGAGTCAGTCAGGGTCGTCAGCGCCGTCTGACGCCGTCGGAAGCGTCTGCATCGTCGGACTCGCTCGCTCTTCTGCGCCGTTACAGGCTGATGTGGATGGATGCGGTCTATGAGCCGGGAGAGATCCGCGTCGTGGCCTATGACAGCGACGGCAGACCTGCGGCTGAAAAGATTGTCAGAACTGCCGGTAAGCCCTATGCGCTCAGATTGGAACCTGTTGTGGAGAGCCTGCGGGCCGATGGCGATGATCTGGCCTATATCACGGTGTCAGTCGTTGACCGCGAGGGTAATCTCTGTCCTTCAGACAGCCGGTTGGTGAAATTCAATGTCAGAGGAGCAGGAAAGTATCGTGCGGCGGCCAACGGTGATGCGACATCGCTTGACCTATTTCATCTTCCTGAAATGCATCTGTTCAACGGGCGTCTGACGGCGATAGTACAAAGCGGCACTCAGCCTGGAGTGCTTACACTTACAGCAACAGCGCCGGGACTGAAATCTGCGACTGTGTCGATTCCGGTAAAATGATCCGGCTACCATAACACTTGCCGGGTTCGGTTGTTATTATTTCAGGCCGGAATCGTTAAACTTTTGTGAAATTTTTGTTTGTCTGATTGCCGGTTTACGGAATCACCGTAAATTTACGGATAGATATTACGTTTAAACACACTCAGAGCAACTTATGAGCAAAAGACTGTTGGTTGTCGACGATGAAGAGACTCTCTGCGAGGCTTTGCGATTCAATCTTGAGGCCGAGGGCTATGAAGTGGCTGTGGCCCATAGCGCGGAAGAGGTGCTGAGCATGGACATAAGCGGGTTTGACCTGATCCTCCTGGACATAATGATGGGCGAGATCTCCGGATTGCAGCTTGCCAGGATCCTCAAGGCCAATCCGGTGACTGCGTCGGTGCCGGTCATCTTCTGCACGGCCAAGGATGCGGAAGACGATATGATCGAGGGGCTGGAACTCGGTGCCGACGATTATATCGTGAAGCCCTATTCGCTGCGCAATGTGATGGCGAGAGTGAAGACCGTGTTGCGCCGGGCCAATCCGTCGGCCAATCAGGGAGATTGCGAAAAGATCTCCTTCGAGGGGCTGACCGTAATTCCTTCAAAAAAGCTCTGTCTTGTCGACGGAGAGGAAGTGCGCCTGCCCAAAAAGGAATTTGAGATCCTCCGGAAAATGCTTGGCAATATCGGACGTGTGTTCACACGCGAGGAGCTGCTCAGGGAGATATGGCCTGAGGAGGTAGTGGTCCTTGACAGAGTTGTGGATGTCAATATCACCCGCATCCGTCAGAAAATAGGCCGATATGGATCCCATATCAAGACCCGCTCAGGATACGGCTATGGATTTGTGGACTAAAGGTGCTTACTGGCGCCGGCTTTATGTCTGGCTGCTGGTCTACTCGCTGCTGCTTGTGGGCTGTTTTGTGGTTTTTCAATACAACAGAGAGAAGGAATTCAAGGCAGCGGAACTGAATTCGCAGCTCCAGCTGATCAACAACTATATTTCAAGCGAACTGGCTGACGGCAAGTCTATGTCGGAGATCCGCCTTGGGGAGTTGCAGCCCGTCGGTGACATACGTGTCAGCATCATCGACAGCGGCGGCAAAGTCATCTATGACAATTCGCTTGACCATCTTCCCGGCTCCAGCCATCTCAACCGAAAGGAGATCGCCGAGGCTGTGAGATACGGTACCGGATATTCGCTTCGACGTCACAGTGAAAGCACCGGTTCGACCTATTTCTATTCGGCTACGCGTACTCCTGACGGGATGATCATCCGCACGGCCTTGCCTTATTCACTCCCCCTGAGCCATGTTCTCAGAGCCGATTTCACCTTCCTGTGGATTTCAGGGGGCGTGATGGTGCTGTTCTGCGTGTTGGGCTTTATTGCAACACGCCGTGTGGCCCAGCATGTCTCAAGGCTCAGCCGCTTTGCCGCGAGTGCCGAGCGAGGTGAGCGGATAACCGACACTGAACCTTTTCCCCACGACGAACTGGGAGAGATCTCGAACCACATAGTCAGGCTTTATGCCCGTCTCCAGCAAGCCGTCTCGGACCGTGACCGTGAACATGCCTGCGCCATGCACCAGCAGCAGGAAAAGGAGCGGATAAAGAAGCAGCTGACAAACAATATCAACCACGAACTGAAAACGCCTGTGGCTTCAATCCAGGTCTGCATCGAGACTTTGCTGGCCCATGAGAACATGGCGCCCGAAAAGCGGCAGGAGTTTCTCGAACGCAGTCTTGCCAATGCAGTCAGACTCAAACGCCTGTTGGCGGATGTGGCACTGATAACCCGTATGGACGACGGCGGGAAGGTCATCTCGCGCGGACCGGTTGACCTGGCCGCAGTCATCGGAGATGTCGTGTCTGACTGCGCCCTTGCCGCCGAGGCCAAAGGCATGGTGATTGACTCTGATGTCCGTGGGCCGCTTCCGATGATTGGGAATGAAGGTCTTCTGGCATCGGTCTTTTACAATCTGATTGAAAACGCCATCGCTTACAGCGGGGGCACAAAGGTTGAGGTGAAGACCCTCGGCTGTTATCGTGACAAGGTTGTCATTTCGGTTTCCGACAACGGTTGCGGAGTCGGTCCGGACCATATCGACCATCTGTTTGAACGCTTCTACCGGGTGGACAAAGGACGCTCGCGCGCGTCGGGCGGAACAGGCCTCGGACTGTCGATCGTCAAGAATGCCGTCCTGCTTCACAACGGCTCTATCCGAGTCGCCGAGCAGGCCTCCGGAGGCTTGCTTTTTACGATAATGCTGCCGCTGGATCAGAACTGTTTAATGATAGATTAAAGTTTTTGAAACATTTTTGAAATATTCAGGTGTTTATTTTGTACACGGATTTTCTGATCCTTCTAATGCGAATATAAACGAACTCCTGAATTATGGACATCTTGTTTCTCTGCGTTGTGATCTTCCTGTTTCTTCTGGCCGTATTCGACCTGTCGGTGGGAGTGAGCAACGATGCGGTAAATTTCTTGAATTCAGCCATCGGATCCAAGGCTGCATCATTTAAACGGATACTCATTGTGGCCTCGGTCGGTGTGTTTATCGGGGCGGCCATGAGCAACGGAATGATGGATATTGCCCGTCACGGCATTTTCCGGCCGGAACATTTTTCATTTTATGACCTGATCTGCATTTTCATGGCAGTGATGGTCACAGACATTATCCTGCTTGACGTGTTCAACACGCTCGGAATGCCCACTTCGACCACTGTCTCGATGGTGTTCGAACTTTTGGGTGCAACTTTCGTGGTAGCGCTGATCAAAATGGCCGGAGGGACAGATCTCGGATTCAATGACCTGCTCAACACTGAAAAAGCGCTGTCGGTGATACTCGGAATATTCCTCTCCGTGGCGATAGCTTTTGTATTCGGCACGGTCGTGCAGTTCATTTCCCGAATGATATTCTCGTTTGACTACCGTAGCCGGATGAAATGGAAAATCGGCATTTTCGGTGGAATCTGCGCCACGGCAATCATCTATTTCCTTCTGCTGAAAGGTGTCAAGGACATGTCTTTCATGACTCCGGAGATAAAGGCATGGATCAACAGCAACACGATGCTTGTGCTTGGCGGCAGTCTGGTTTTCTTCACTGTGTTCATGCAGATCCTGCACTGGCTGAATGTCAATGTGCTGAAAGTAGTTGTCATGATGGGGACATTCGCGCTTGCGATGGCCTTTGCCGGCAATGACCTTGTCAACTTCATCGGAGTGCCTCTGAGCGGTCTGGCTTCCTATCAGGATTATATGGCCAATGGAGGCGGCGATGCCACAGGTTTCATGATGGATTCGCTGAACGGACCTGCCGGGACGCCGGTCTACTTTCTCATCGGTGCGGGAGTGATAATGGTTGTCTCGCTTGCCACCTCGAAAAAGACCCGCAACGTGGCCAAGACCGAAATCGGACTTGGGTCGCAGCAGGGGGGCGAGGAGATGTTCGGCTCGTCGCGCATCGCCCGCAGGCTTGTCCGCTGGGCGCTGAGATTCATCGCATGGGTGCGCGGTGTGACCCCTCCCCATGTCCGCCGCTGGTTCAACAGGCGTTTCAATGCCGACGATACAATCATGGAGCAAGGTGCCTCCTTCGACCTGATCCGCGGATCGGTCAATCTGGTGTTGGCAGGGGCGCTCATCGCACTTGGCACTTCGCTGAAACTGCCGCTCTCAACCACATTCGTGACCTTTATGGTGGCTATGGGAACCTCGCTTGCCGACCGGGCCTGGGGGCGTGAGAGTGCCGTGTTCCGCATCACAGGTGTCATTTCTGTCATCGGCGGCTGGTTCATCACAGCCGGGGCGGCCTTTATCGGCGCAGGTATGATCGTTCTGCTCATGCACCTCGGAGGCCATTGGGTGATGATCTCCCTCGGCATCCTGACCATCTTCCTGATCATCCGCAGCAACCGCCGTTTCAAGGCCCGCAAGCAGGAGGAGAACGGCGATGTGCTCTTTCAGACCATCATATCCTCCGTTGACAAAAGCGAGACATGGAATCTGCTGCTTCTCTACATCACGCAGCGTCAGGAAAAATTCCTGGCTTATGCCGGGGAATCATACGCCGGGATTACGAAGGCTTTCATCGGAGAAAATGTCAGAGTGCTCGAAAAAGCCGAATCCGCTCTGGAGCGCGAAAAAAGCGTCTTGAAAAACGACCGCCGCAAGGAGACTCTCTGTCTGCGTCAGGTGACGCATGAGACTGCCATCGAGAAAAGCACGTGGTTTTATCTGAGCAACAACTGCTGCATGGGCATACTCTATAACCTGCGTCGTATCAACGAGATCTGCAAAGAACATGTTGAAAACAATTTTTTACCCCTCCCGTCGGCATATATAGCAGAATTTGAAAAGATATGTGGCAGTGTAGCGGTGCTTTTCAACGACACTCTGGCCATGATGGGCACCGGAGTGACGGATCCGATCCCCGTGCTGCGCCGCCATTGCGATGAGATTAAGGACTCCATCTCGGATACCTCCCACCGTCTTCATGACCAGCTGCGCGAAGGTGATGCGGCTTCGATGACAGTGCTCTACGTCTATATGAATATGTTGCAGGAAACCCAGGAGATGGTGTCGGGCCTCCGCAAATATCTCAGGGCCTATGCCAAACTCCGCGACAGCCAGTTCAGAAGCCGTCCGGCAGGAAGCCGGACTCCATTGGTGTCAGCCTGACGGCTGTTTCTGACACCCTTTTTGCGCCCGGCAACACTTCAGTTACCGGGCTTTTAACGAATATTAACAGGACGTTGGGCATTTCTCACAAGAACGTGTGAAAATCTGATTATGCTAAAATCTCTAATTTTGTGACCGGATCCTAAGCTCCGTCATGGGAGATACGGGATATATGATTCCGCCTTTGAAAACCTCGAATATACGTAAATAAGTGACTAAATGAAAAAAATACTGTTTTCAGTGCTTGCGGCGATTATCGCCGCTCCTGCATTCTCGGCTACACTCCGCGTAAACAACACATCCGGTTCAGGCGCTATCTATACCTCGGTTGCTGATGCACTTGTCGATGCCAAGGACGGAGATGTCATTATAGTAGACGGCTCCAATGATTCTTATGGAGACATTGAGATCTCGAAACGGATCACTCTCCAAGGCCCCGGATATTATCTGAAAGAGAATGAAGTCACCACGGAAAATGTCCAGCCTGCAAAATTCAACACAATAAAAGTATATCACGAGGATGTGAAGATCACCGGCGTCACCGTCAGCGGCACACTTACAGTGTATGCAAACAATGTGGTTGTCACCCGTAACAATATCAGGAACATACTCTTGGGTAATGATTTCTCATATACGGAAAATGCCATAAGTAATGTTGTCTTTCATCAGAATTTCATACTTGGCAATATTATGCGTGACAGTTACAGCTCATCCTGTACGTTCATTCAGATTACAAATAACATTTTCGCACGATCGAACAATGTGCATATCAGAAATATCGATCAGTCGGTTATCGCATACAACACATTTGTGACAAACGAATGTTCGTTGGTTTATGTGACCGGATCGACGATCGAACATAACATCGGAACATCACTGACAAGCGCCGGCGTTTCAAATACCTATACCGGCAACTATCTGTTAAGTGGGTCCGCTACCAAAATCTATGGCAACAGTTCCTCCGACAAAGAGATAAAGGCGATTGAAGCAGGACTAACTGTCACCGCCGGTGCGTTTGCAGGTAAGGATCCTTATGTGCTCTCCGGTCTCGTCGCAGGACCTGTGATCAAGGATATAGAGATGCCCCAGTCGGTTGTAAAGGGTGAGGAATTGAAGGTTACAGTCAGATTGGGAATTTCAGAATGAAACCGGCATCCTATCTCTTCCGTCCGTATTTGCGGATGCTCCTGCCGGCAGTCATGACCGTGGCTTTATCAGGCTTTGTTGCTTCGGCTCAAAGTGGCTTGCGGATCGAAGTGTCTGTCAACGGAGACAAGGGCATTGGCAACGGTCTGGCATTTGCCGCTGAGGAAGGAGACAATGATTTTTCTGTCTCTCTGTCAGACCTGACACCGGGTGTTCATATTATATCGTTCCGGGCATGTGATGACAGTGGCCGGTGGACTCCGACCATAACCCGTACGCTTTATATCTGTGAAGGTGCGACCCCATGTGAGGCAGAGTATTTCATCGATGCCGATCCGGGCGAAGGTAACGGAGTGAGTGTTTCCGCCGGTTTTGACGGCATGATGTTCAGCGTCCCGACCCAATCGCTTTCGTCAGGCGTACACACTCTGAATCTCCGTTCGAAGAACAGTGACGGAACCTGGACAGGGCTTATTTCGAAGACTTTTCTTGTGACTTCCAACGGCATGGCGCTCGAATGGTTCATTGACAACGATCCGGGAGTCGGTAACGCCAACATTCTGGAGGCATCTGACGATGGTGACAATATATTTATGGTGCCAACGGCTGATCTCAGCCCCGGAGCACATATCATTTCAATGCGTGCTCGTGACAGCCGTATGACCTGGACCTCCACCCGCACTCTTCCGCTCTATGTGCTTGACAGCTATAACCTGACTGAAATGGAATATTATGTGGACGATGATCCCGGTGAAGGTAATGCGATTGAGGTTTCAGGCAACGGTACGGACTACTCTTTCACAGTGCCCACTGACAATCTATCGGAGGGTACGCATCAGATGAATTTGCGCGGACTGACTGACGGCGGACAGTGGCTTACGGTTTTTTCGGCTCCTTTCGAGATCACATCAAGAAGCGGAATCGAGACAGTTGAGTGGCAGATGCAGTTCAGGGCTTGGCGTGAGGGGCGCGACTTGTGCGTGTCCGGTCTGGATATTGCAGACTCCGTCGAGGTGTCCGTCTATACTCTGGCGGGTGTGCGATTGGCTGTGCACAGTCTGCCCGGAGGATTTGGCGCGGATGAGGTGGTGCGTTTTGCCGACCTCCCTGCGACAACTGTAATCGTAGCCGTGAGTTCTCATGGCGGCTCTCGTTCGGCCAAGCTTGTAAATTAGAATATTAGTTGATGCATTATACATTTTTATACGTTGTTTTGATCGTAGCGACCGCTTTCCTGAGACAGAGCTGCGCGGCCCGGTGTCTTGACACTGAACTAAGGCCACTTTATGTCGCAGACCAGGAAAGCGGTTTTATTAAAGCCGACAGTCTTGGCATCATCCATCCGCTTGTTGATTTTGAGGATGATATAGAAAATAAGAACTGGGATAAAATATTCAAGGACATAGAGGCTACGAAAAAACTTTTTCCCGGTGATGATGCTGCCGATTTCTATCTGATGCGGACATATTTTGAACAAGGTGAGACAGATCTCTTCATCAATCTTCTTGCACAGCTTGCCGTAACCTATCCGGATGACGAGGACATAAATGGATATGTCCAACATTTTTCCGCCCGATATCCGCAGCAGCTTCTTGATGCAGTCAGTAGAAATGTCGATGAAATCGCTCCTTGTGAAGAAGAGCGAAAATCACGGGCTCTTTTTATAGTTGCAGAACTGCTGAGAGTCAACGGGCGTTTTCGCGATAGTCTCGAACTGCTCAGGAGCCTTCAGGAGCGCTATCCGAATCTCGAAGATCTTAAATGGAAAGTTGTCAACTCTTATCTGAGTTCAGACCAAGATGAAAAGGCTTTCGATGCGCTTCATGTATTTGATGATGACGAAGATATAACTGACAGTTATGGCTATATTCTGAGCCGGAGTATTATCTTACGACGTCTTCATGGGCCTCAGGCTGCCGTCGATTATATGATGGAGACATGGATTTATGATTATTATGACAGTAATACGCAAGACTTTCTGATGACGTCCCATCTGCTTAACGGGGAGTATGAAAAAGTGATTGACATGACCACCGTTCTGATCGACAGTATCCAAAGAATTTTTGATGATGTCGGCAATCCGCTTTGCTATACTCATTATGATTCACTTAAAAGCCTGGAGGCATATATGTTGTTCCGCAGAGGAGAAGCAGCATGGTTTGCAGGACGGACAGAGGAGTTTGTTGGTGATCTCAGGTTATTAGCAGCCCCGGAACAGAAGACCGTCAATTTCGGAATCTACTGCATGGCAAAAATTCTGCTTGGAGAGCATAAAGAGATAAGGGAGATGATTGAAGCCGGTCCTTCTAATTGGGATGAGGACTTTCTTGCATCATGTTATGCAATGATGGGAGACATCGACACTGCTTTTATATATCTTGAAAAGGCATATAGGAATTTTAAATATACTCCACAAAGGAGCAAAACAGATATTCAGCATAAGACTTTGGTTGCCAATCCGCGGTTTGCGGAAGTGTGCCGGACCTTTGCTCCTCAGATTTGAGTTTGGGTGTGAGAATTCGTAATTGTATAAAATATATTACCCTTGAAGATCGGTCTGTTCATCAAAAAAAAGTATTTTTAATCATTTATGTCTGATAAATAGCCTATAAATCTATAATACTAAAGATTTTTTAGTACCTTTATAGCCGCAAAATATGAAGTGGGAAAGCGCACTTTTGCAGTGGGCCTTCCCCACTTTTGTAGAAAATGATGCACATAGCCATGAAACAACACGATTGTAACCTGACTCAAATCCTTGTCATAATATTCTGCCAGTTATTATTCACACCTCTTTTTGCCGCCGACGGTAATACCGTCAGCTCGTTTCAGCGGGCTGAGGACCTTATTGGCGAAGGCAAGCTGGATGAGGCCCAGCAGATTTTCGATTCGATTTTTGCATTGCCTGATTTTGCCGATGACACGATGTATGTGCGGGTGCTCGTCGAGCAATCCTCTCTCTATATGTGCAGGGGTGACCGCAAAGCCGCGAAAGAAGCCGCTCTTAAGGCTGTGGAGTATATAGGGACCGGAGGTGACCAGATTGTCTATACGAGTCTGTGGAACAATCTCGGAGTCATCTACAACAGGGAGGACAACGCCGATTCGGCTCTCTGCTGCTATGTCAGAGCGCTTGAACATGCGAATCTTTCGGCCGATCCGTCATGGATGGCTGCGGCAGAACTCAATATCGGGATGCTCTATTTCAACCGCAAGGAATATGAAAAGTCGCTCGTCTATTTCTGCAATGCCGTAAGAAATGCAGACAAGGCTGACGACGGCTACACACAATTGCTTGGCTCGCAGCTCCACGCTTCGGCCTGCCTGAAACTCGGACAGCTTGACGAGGGCGAGAAGTCAATCAGAAGAGCATGGGCATTGGCTCTTGAAAGCGAAGATCCGGTGCTTCAGTTAAGATGTATTCCGGCCTTATGCACACTTTATGATCTGCGGAACGTTCAGGATTCGGTTGCCGCGTATATTGAAACCGGTGACAGGCTTCTGGCTGATGTGCCACCGAATTCATCGAGCGCCACCGGCTTCGTCTCTCAGAAAATTTCATGGCTGATGGCATCCGAGGACTATAAGAAAGCCCTTCCGCTGATCCGCTCGCAGATGGAGTCTCCGATGGCTCCTCCGCGCAATGAGTTATATCTGCTTCTTGCCCGCTGTCTGCGAGCTCTCGGACGGACTTCAGAGGCTTATGAGATGCTCGACTCGGCGCGGATCTGGAGTGATACGATCGCAGCCCGCGGGGCTGCACGGTCGCTCGCCGAGTTCGATGTCCGCTATGGAGTGATGCAGAAGGAACTGGCTAACCGTCAGCTTTCAAATGAACTTCTGCGCAGTCAGCGGATCATATTGTGGATCGCCTTGTCAGTGGCTGTGATGCTCATTGTCGCACTCCTTCTTGACAGCAAGCGCCGTAAAATGAAAAAGCGGCTCGACATGGAGCGAAAGGAGAAGGAACTGGCAAGTTCCCGCCGCTATATCGACGGGATGGAGGAAGAACGGCGCTATTTTGCCCGCGAGCTTCATGACGGGATTGCCGCTGACCTTCTGGCAATGAGGATGCAGATGGACACGGCTTCGGCTGAGGTTACAGCCGAGACAGCAGACCGTATCCGCAATTCTGTCCGTGCGATCTCTCACCGGCTGATGCCTCCCGAACTGGTTGATGCTGATCTTGCCGAGGCAATGGCCGGCTATGTGGCTATGCTCAACCATGATACTGAGATTCCGGGCGGAAACCGGCCCGCTATCGGTTTTGTATCCGAAGGTGACACTTCGGTCATAAGAGTTGACAAAGCAATGGAACTCTATCGCATAATGCAGGAGGAACTGTCGAACATATTGCGCCATTCAGGGGCTTCGCATGTCGATGTGACTCTGGTGTGCAAAAAGCATTTCATCGCGCTTGAGATCGACCATGACGGGACTGCGCCCCCGGAGGTAGACGCGGGTGTCATGTCCAAAGGGATCGGTCTGCGCACCATCCAGGACCGTGTCAAGATTCTCGGCGCTGAAATTACTCGCGGTTCGGTCGGCCCGACAGTGTTCACACGGATCACAATAGAGATCTTATCCGGCGAGTGAGAGTTTTTTTTAACAACCTCTGAAAATCAGAATGGCAAAAACTGTTATTATTGAGGATCATCCGCTCGTAGCGGAGAGCATCGCAGCCAAAGTGGCCGGGACCCTCTCCGGCGAGTGTATAATAGCCCACAGTATCGACGAACTGAAGATGACACCTGCGGAATTTAGTCAGGTCGGGCTTTGGATTGTTGATCTTGAACTCGGCAAGACTTCGGCCTGGAATTTCATAGAGATGATACGGGCGGATTTCCCGGCTTCTGAAGTGCTGGTCTACACCATGCACGATTCTCACTGGATAGGCACACGGATAAGAAAGGCCGGAGTGAGGCTTGCGGTTTCAAAAGCGGATCCCGTCAGCGAACTGGATGCCGCTCTGTGTGCATTTCGTGACGGAGAATGCTATTACAGTCTGTCTTTCGCCGATCGTGACTATTTCTCACCGAACTTCACCCCAAGGGAACTCGATGTGCTGAGGCTCATAACCGGAGGCATGAGCACCTCTCAGGCTGCACAGAATCTCGGAGTTACGGAAAACACAGTGCTGACCTACCGTAAGAACCTCATGGAAAAATTCGGTGTCCACAAACTCTCCGACCTTATCACCCTTTCACGCGGACTCCTGTGACCGCAGGGCCGGAATTTACCCGGCCCCGGATCATCCGATGACGATGACTTTCGACGTCAGTCTCCGTAGGGTCAGAATGTGAGGAGCAGACCTTTGTTCCGGCGGAGAGCGTCTTCGTAGAGGCTGCAAAGATCATCGTAGGCTTCCATCCAGTCCTCCGGATCGGCCTCATACAGCAGGTCTTCAGGTTCGGCATTCTCGGCTTCGTCTCTGTTGTCTCTCAGGCCTTCCAGAATCTCTGCGACTTCGCTGCTGTCAATGATGCCGAGACCCTGCATGCCGGGATTCACGATAACATCCTCGATCTCGACTTCCCAGCCTGTGACGGGCAGTTCACCCTCTTCGAATACATCAAGTTCTTTGATCACCTCATTCACGGCATCCCACATTTCGCCCAGACCGCGGTCGTCCTCGACATCGTAGCAGGCGGTGAGCAGAATGTCGAAATAGACCTGAAGTGTAAGCTCGCCGAATTCACTTTCCCAGTCTTCGTCCAGCCCGCAACCGGTGTAGGGCGATTGCAGTTCGTCAAGATGGTCGCAGATATCCTGATGTGCGACCTGAGCTGATGCTGTCCTTCATGACAGGTTCTATCTCGGCGTGAAATTTGTCGGTGTCAAAAATGAACGCTTTGTGTTCCATGCTCATAATTTAGGTGAATTTTTTAATGGGTGGTGTACTTGTTGTTGTTAAACAACCTCTAAAACCTCAGGGCGCATTTTTCTGATGATCATTTTGACTGTTACTCCGGACGCAGATTCAATTGATAGACCCTTGATTTCTCGCCCCAGGGATGATAACAATCACCTAAATGCCTGAAACCGAACTTTTCATAATATCCGATATGGTCAGTGCAGAGGTTCAATGTCTTGAATCCAAATGATACGGCGTCATTGGCGGCATAGTCGATCAGTCTTTTTCCGAGATTGTGTCCCCTGAAGTCTTCTTCAATATAAAGGGCCACGAACCAGGGATAGAGGTCCATGCGCGAGTTGAAATCGTTTGTCGCGAGCCCTGCGCATCCGGCAATCCGGTCTCCATCTGTCAACAGATACCATTGTGGGAGGGGATTTTCCGCATTCAGGCAATTGCGCATACAGTCGTCATAAACCGGTCGGGACTCGTCGGAGGCCCATTTGTCCTGAAAATACCGGATGGCCTGTTCAAGGTATTCCGAAGAGCGGCGCAAAGATATAATTTCCATAGGCGGTTCTATTCTCCGGCAAAAAGCGCGCAGAAGCCCTGACGGTTAAACTGATAGTACATCTCGATGCGTTCCGGGGTGTCGTTTTCAAGCATCAGCAGTAGCTCTTTGGCAAATTCAAGAGTCGCAGAGCCGTTGGCTGTCACTATGTTTTTGTCGCTGACAGCCTGGGCATTGACATATCCGGCGGGATTTGTATAGTTGTCGCCTCCCCAGATTCTGAGTTGCTCGATGCCGTTGCCGGTGTGTCTGACATCGTTGAGAAATCCGTGTTTGGCCAGGAATGACGCCCCGTTGCAGATCGCTCCGACTATTTTGCCGTTTTCAACCGCTTTCCTGACAATCGGCAGCACTTGTCCGGCAACAGGAGTGGTCCAGCCGAAGCCTCCGATCAGCACCAATGCGGCATAGTCGTCAGGCATTGTGTCGAATGAGTAGTCCGGCAGAGTGCGGAAACCGCCGATTGATCTGACCGGATCCAAGGTCGGTGCTACAACTTTATTGACATACTTGGGATTTTCCTTCAAGGCATATTCATCGGATGCGATGGCCTGGGAAAGATATACGATCTCATGCGCGGCATAGTCCGGCAGGAGGATATAGAGAATTTCATTGTTCATAATTCGATCTTGCCGACACAGTCGATTGCAAAAACAATCCTTCCCGGTGTCTTTTTTTGAGGTTTTTGCAAAGATAGCGATTTCCATCAAAAAAATGAAGTGAACGCTAAAGCCTGAATCCTGACTTCAGCGTTCACTCCTTCTATATATCCACTTCTTTTACCTGAAATAATCTTTTTTACCTTAAAGAAATATGATCAGAATGACGGATAACCTGGGTTCTGTACGTAAATGCCGCCGGAGAAATTGTACTGGGCCACGGGGATTGGGAAATATTCCTCGCCGGTCTCAAAGGAGGCGTTCTGATAATAGATGCGGTTGTCTTTTTCTGCGGCGAAGTAGTTGTTCATCGTTTCCTTGGCAATGCCCCAGCGGACCAGATCAAAGAAGCGTTCGCCTTCCATCGCTTTTTCGAGACGCATCTCCGTGCGGAGTGCCCGGCGGGCATATTCCTGATTCCAGCCTGACGAGGGATAAAGTCCGATTTTGTAGTTGGCGGCATAGCTGTCGGGGTTGTTGAAGTCCTTGACATAGGCGCTGTTCATTGCGCGCGAACGCACACGGTTGATCAGCACGCGGGCTTCGTCGAGGTCTTCTCCAAGTTCGATGAGGGCTTCGGCCTTGTAGAGCAGGAGGTCGGCATAGCGGATGATCTGCCAGTTCAGAGCCGATGCACCCCAGGGCCATCCCTGTGTGGCGTCAGGAGATTCGGGCGAGAGCCAGAATCGTTTGGTGTTGTTATAGCCGTAGGTATCGCTGTTGCGCACCCAGAGACCGCAGGGCTTTTCGGAGTAAGTCTTGTAGCGTATTGTCGGACGGCCGATCACGAAGTCAAGACGCGGATCGACGTTGCCGTCGACATTGCCGAGAGAGTAGGAGCCGTCCTGGCTGAAAACAACCTGGCTGTAATCCGGACGGTTCTGATAGTCGAAGAGCGGAAGACCGTCGGCATCGGTCTGGTAGGCGTTTATGAGGTCCTGCGAAGGGAGGAAGAAGCCGTCGCCCTGCCAGGGGCAGCCGGGACCTGTCATTGAATTGAGCAGCATGCTCCAGTTGATGCGTCCGACACCGCTTGAGCCGTCATCTTTCGAAAACTGGATGGCAAACACAGATTCCAGGCCGTTTTCATATTCGAGGAGGTCAAGCTGCTGGAAATCGGCGAGGAGGTCATAGCCCTGAATCCGGTCAATCAGGCTGACAACTTCCCGGAGCAGCGGTTTGTTGATGTTGACAACGGCGTTGGTCTGCGGGTCCTGTTCGTAGGCCTGATAGAGTTTCACTTTGGCTGCGTAGGCGAGTGCGATGCGGCGGTTGATACGTCCGATTTCTGTCTGGGTGTCAGGCAGGTTTCCGGCAGCTTCGAGGAGATCCGCCGCGATGCGGCCGAGGTGTTCCTCACGGGTGAACTCATTGTTGGGGACTTTCTGATAATCCGTTTCCGGCATGTCGATATCCATGTAGGGGATGCGGTTGAAGAGGCGTACAAGTTCGAAATACCAGTGGTCACGGATGACGCGGACCTCGGAAATGCGTATGTCTTTTTCCTTGATGATGCTCTCGTCTACTTTGCGGAGAGCGCGTATCGCGGAGTTACAGCGGGAGATGCCGCAATAGACATTGAACCATTTCCCGTCGAGGAAACCGTTGTTGGGCTGGATTCTGGCGGTCTCCATGTCATGTATTTCCCAGGCATCAGTCTCGCCGCCGCCACCTTTGTAGGCATTGTCGGCACGGACTTCGCCATAGCTCCAGTTGGTCACCGGAAACCAGTGGGGATCGTTGGAGTCGGCATAGCGGCAGCCGAAAGTAGCGTATGCGCCGTTGACAAGGAGGTCAACAGCCTCCGGATTGTTCATGTTGCCCTCCGAGAGCGGGCCCTGAGGTTTGTTTTCAAGAAAATCATCGCTGCAAGCATTGAGAGAAAGTCCGATGAGGGCAGCTGACATTATATTTTTGAGTTTCATTTTATTCGAGATTTAAGAGTGTGTTTATTATGGTCAGAAACCAAACTGTATGCCGAATGTGTACTGGCGGGGAAGAGCATAGGGGTAGCCGAGACCTTCGGGATCAGCGCCGCTGTAATTTGTCAGAGTGAACACGTTCTGTGCCTGGAAATACACGCGGGCGTTCTTGAGGCTGAGTTTCTGCTGGATTCCCTTTGGCAGCGTATAGCCGAGCGAGAGGGATTTCAGACGGATGAAAGAACCGTCCTCGATGTAGTATTCTGAACTTTCGTTCTCGTTGTTGGAGTTGTCGACAGATGGGGCCGGGACATCAGAGCCATAGTAGCCTGTCTGGAGATATCTGTCATAGGCTTTGGCAGCTCCAAGAAGCTGGGTGCCGTGGTTGCCTGTCCAGAGGGGGAAGAAGTCGGTATAGTATTTGGAATTGTTCCATGCGTCGCGGATGATGCTGTTGAAGAAGAGGCTGAGGTCAAATCCTTTCCAGTTGGCGCCGAGATTGAGGCCGAACTGGGCTTTGGGAAGATCGGTGCCGAGCCATGTGCGGTCGCGGTCATTGATTTCGCCGTCACCGTTGGCATCGACATAGCGGATACGGCCTACCGCCGGATTGCCGAAGCTGACACGATATTTTTCCTTGTAGGCGTCGACCTCTTCCTGGGTGCGGAAGATTCCGTCGGTCCTGTAACCCATCCAGGAGCCGAGCGGCTGTCCGACGATGCTCTTGTCGCGCCCGTTGCCGCCTCCCCAGGTGTAGTAGATGTCCTCCATCAGTCCCGTGACTTCGTTTTTCATCGCGGTGACGTTGAGTCCGATGTTGTAACTGAAGTCCTTGTTGAGCGACTGGCGCCATTCTGCGGTGATCTCGACACCCTTGTTGACCATCGAGCCGCCGTTGTACCAGCAGTAGCCGCCTTCACCGATAGTAGCAATGTAGGGTTTCTCCACAAGCATGTCGTTGGTCTTCTTGTGGAAGTAGTCAAACGAAAGCGAGAGGCGGCTGTTGAGCAGCGAGGCGTCGAAGCCAACGTTTGTCTGATAGGTCTTTTCCCATGTGAGATCCGGGTTTGTGCTGCGCGAGCGGAGAGCGCCGGGTGAGAGTGTGTTGCCGCCACCGACCGCATAGGCCGCACGGTCAAGGTCCATTGCGTACTTGGCATAAAACGCATCGTTTGCAATGATGTCGTTGCCGTTGACACCGTAAGCGCCGCGGATTTTCAGGTCGCTGAGCCAGCTGCGTGTGCTTTCCATGAAATTTTCCTGCGAAATGCGCCATCCGGCGGATACCGATGGGAACCAGTCGTAGTTGTGTTCGGTCGAGAGACGTGATGAGGCATCGCGGCGCAGGGTGAAAGAAACGAGATATTTATTGTCCCATGTGTAGTTGACTTTGCCGAATAGGGAGAACATCGAGTAGTTCGAGGCTCCGGAGCCGGTGTTTTTGTTGGTGGTGACGTTGCCGAGATACAGATAATTCGGATCTTCGATCTCAAGGCCCTTGCCTTCGCCGAACATGTCCTCGAAATGATTGCGCTTGGCCTCGATGCCGAGGAGTGCCATCAGGGAATTCCTGCCGAAGTCGATGTTGTACTGTGCGGTGTTTGTCCAGACCCAGTCTGTTGTCTTGCCTGAGTACTGATAGAGTCTGTTGGTGTTGTCGCGGAGATTGGCCGGGGTGAACACCTTGTCATTGCCGTTGTAGTAGTTGATGCCGAAGTTGGTCTTGACGATAAGGTTTCTGACAGGTTCGACCGAGAGATAGGCGTTTCCGAACACTCGCCAGTATTCATGTTTGTTTGTACCTTCCTCGTCGATCTGACGCATGATGTTGGGAGTGTCATTGAGGCCGAAAGCCACCTGGTCGTTATAGTTGCCCTCAGAGTCATAGACGGTGCGGGCGGGGTGCATCTTGATTGCGTTTTCCTCGATTCCGCCGGGAGCGTTGTGCTGACGCCACCAGTTGACGGTCACGTTTCCTCCTGCCCGCAGGCGGTTGTTGATGAATCCGTAGTCAGAGCTGAAACGGGCGTTGGCCTTCTGGAAATCCGAGCCTTTGATGATGCCGTCATGGTCGAGCCAGCTGAGCGAGAGTGATGACGATCCGTTCTCGTCGCCTTTGGAAAGACCGATGCTGTATGTCTGCATCAGGGCTGTGCGGTGGATTTCTTTTTCCCAGTCTGTATTCTGCGGGTTGACAAGAACACCGTTGAGGTTGGGATAGGCCTGAAGCACAGGAGTGGCGCCGCTGCCATAGAGTTCGGATACCGGAGTTTTTCCGTAGGAATACTTGTAGGCTGACCAGTAGACATCGCCCCACTGGTCGGCGTTGAGCATGTCAAGACCGCTCCGGTAGGTCTGGAGAGTGAGAGTCGCATCGAATGTCACGCGGCATTCTCCCTTTTTCGCGCGCTTGGTGGTGATGATGATCACACCGTTGGCAGCCTGTGCGCCGTAGATCGAGGCCGAGGCTGCATCCTTGAGCACCTGGATCGACTCGACGTCGTTGCTGTTGAGAATTGTGCCGGGGTTCTCACGGGTCATGACACCGTCGATCACATAGAGAGGGCCGTTGGCTTCGCCGCGGAATGACGAAGCTCCACGGATAGAGGTCCCGGTGCTGAGTCCGCCGGGTGTTCCGTCAGTGGTGATGTTCATACCTGCCACTCGGCCTTGCAGAGCCTGGAGCACGTTGCCGGTCGGTGTGTCCGACACATCTTTCATCTTTACTACGGAGACCGAACCGGTGAGGTCTGATTTCTTTTCAGCCGAGTAGCCGACAACCACAACCTCATCCAGCACTTCGCTGTTTTCTTCGAGGCGGACTGTCAGTTCGGGCTGTGCCTCGACAGTCGCGGATACATATCCCACATAAGAAACGGTCAGCTTTGAACCGGCAGGGACCGTGAGTGTGAACCGGCCGTCGACATCGGTGGATGCGCCGGTCTTTGTTGTTTCGGACAATACTGATGCTCCGATCAGGGGTTCATCATCGGTTTTCGAAATTACCGTTCCTTGCACAGTGATATTTTGTGCTTGTGCGCCGATGACTGCCAATAACAGAAATAGCGCCAACAGAATTGATTTTTTCATGTCTATTATGATTGGTAAGATTTTCTGGCACAAAGTTATTATTGAATAGGACTTTGCGCCTACAACAGATGTCGCATCGGATATTAAAATCCGGTCAATGCGCGAATTTTAATACATTAAGCAACATTTGTGATATCCGTTACCGGCTGTGTGTCCGGTGATGTTGTATCCCTACAACATGCGGGACTATGGCGGATGACTGCGCCGTCAGTTAGCGGCGAGCCGTTCGCGGAGTTCGGAGGGCGTTTCGCCGAACGATTCCTTGTAGCAGCGGGTGAAATAGGCCGGTGCCGAGAAGCCGACTTCATAAGCGATCTCGCTGATGGTCTTCTGGGTTGTGGCAAGCAGTTCGCGTGAGCGTTTCAGACGCAGATTGCGCAACAGTTCCACCGGGGTATAGTTGGTGAGAGCTTTGATCTTGCGGTAGAACTGCGAGCGTCCGAGTCCCATTTTCGACGCGAGTTGGTCGACATTGAGTTCCGGATTGCCCATCTCGGCGGAAACGATTTCAAGAAAGCGGGCATAAAATTCGTTTTCGATGTCTGATCCTGCTGTCGGGGCAGGTGCCGGTATTGTCGCCGGTCTGGCGTTTTCCTGCGGACTCGGTGCCAATGGTGTGCCGGAGTTCGCCCACAGGTTCTTGATCCGTCTGCGGTTTTCAATCAGATTCTTGCAGCGGGATTTCAGCACGGCAGTGTTGAATGGCTTTGCCACATAGGCATCGGCTCCGCTTTCGTAGCCCTGGGCGCGCTGCTCGTCCATCGAACATGCGGTCAGAAGCAGCACAGGAATGTGGGAGGTTGAAATCTCGTCTTTGATCCGACGGCAGCATTCCAGTCCGTCCATCACCGGCATCATGACATCACAGACAATCAGGTCGGGGACATATTTTGCGGCAAGATGTATGCCCTCCTTGCCGTTTGCGGCGAAAATAACCGTGTAGTCATCGCCGAGAAGCTCTCCGATCATCTTGCGTATGTCCTCGTTGTCGTCAATCACCAGCAGCAGCGGCTTTTCGGCGTCAAGATAGCGGCTGTCAAGTTCGATTTCTCCGAGTTCGACGTCAACTTCATTCCGGCCAATCGCCTTAGGAGCGGCTGGTTCCGCTGTGTCTGCCACATGGCATACCGGGATCACGACCGTGAATTTCGACCCTGATCCGAGCTTGCTTTCGACAGCGATGGTGCCGCCGTGAAGCTCGACAAAGGCCTTGGCGAGCGACAGTCCGATGCCTGATCCGTTGGGATGTATCTTGTCAACCTGATAGAAGCGGTCGAAAATGTTGCTCAGATCCTCTTCGGCTATGCCGCGACCTGAATCTTCGACGGAGAAAATGAGTTCATTCCCGCGGATTTCAGTCGCAAACGTTATGCGACCGTTGTCCGGGGTGTATTTGAACGCATTGGACATCAGATTGAAAAACACACGCTCGATTTTCTCGGTGTCAAGTGCAAGCGAGAAGTCGTCAGCGATATCAATGCCGACAGAGAGTCTGATGTCACGCTTGCGGGCAATGGCGTGGAATGATTCGGCCCAGTCCATCACGAGAGTGGCGAAACGCACTTCCGAGAGGCTGACGTCGAGTTTGCCGTTTTCATATTTGCGGAAATCAAGGATCTGGTTGATCAGACGGCGGAGGATCCTGACGTTCTTGTTGGCAATCTTCATCAGGACGTTCTGCTGCGGGGTCAGGTTCGTGGCATTGACAAGCTGCTCGACAGGTTCGGCAATGAGAGTCAGCGGAGTGCGCAGGTCGTGTGATACGTTGGTGAAAAATACGAGCTTGGACTGTGTGGCTGCGTTGAGCTGCTCGTTGAGAGCCTTCTGCGCGTCGCGCTGCTCTTCAAGGAGCCGGTTCTGCTCCATGAGCTGACGCTGATGGCGCTGACGCTGCCAGAATGTGCGCAACAGCAGAAACAGGACTCCTACAAGCAGTATGAGAATGGCGACAGAGGCATAGAACAGGGTGGTCTGGGCTGAATGACGGCTCCAGAAATCATCGACCTGGCCTTTTAGCACCTTGATCTTTGCAGTCTCTTCTTTCAGCGATTCATTTTGCAGAAGAAGTATGTCAGCATTGGTGATATCGACCGGCGAGGAGACAGGCAGGGTCACGATCCGCTCGAATGGCTCACCGTTGAGGACGGCCAAGGCGGTGCGGATGAGGCGGTAGCCCTCTGTCGGATAGAGAAATGTGGCGTCGATCACGCTGTCGGCCACTGCCTTTATGCCAATTTCAGGAGCAGCGTCGATGCCGATGGTTTTTATGTTCAATCCGCGCTTACGGGCAACTTCCGATGCGGCGATCGCCATGCGGTCGTTGTGGGCATAGACCATGTCGGCATCCGGATAGAGATTGAAAAGCGAGTCAGCCGCCTGAGCTGCGGCATCGTAGTCCCAATTGCCGTGGGCCGAGGCCAGGAGTGTCAGGCCTTCGTCAGCGGCGCCTTCTGCAAATCCGTCGTGACGCTCTATGGCAGGGGTGGAACCTTCCAGTCCATAGATTTCAAGAACTTTGCCTCCTTCGCCGATGAGATGGCGGGCATAGTGGGCGGCAGATTTGCCTATGCGGAAATTGTCGGCTCCCTGAAAGGCTGTGTAGGTGTCGCCGTTTATGTTGCGGTCAAAAACTATCACCGGGATTCCTGACTCATAGACTTCTTTTATAATAGGTGTGATCGCTTCAGCCTCGTTTGGCGCGGCGATGATGATGTCGAAGCCGTTGTCACGGAAATATGATATGTCGGCGATCTGTTTGGCGTTGTTGTCATCGGCTGAGCGGATTTCGACAGTGGCCTCTGGATGAAACATAATCTCGCGGTTGATCTCATCGTTCATCTTCATGCGCCAGTCATCCTGGCTACACTGAGAGACGCCGATGCGGTATTGCTTTTTCTCCTGACATGAAGAACTGACAAGCAACGAGATTATAAGCAAGATGTATATGCAAAACCGGTTCATTTCGATTTAAGGGTTATCCACATTTATATAAAAGTATATAAAGGCTGTTCGGTCAGTTTAGTGTTATCTCTTGCAAAGATAATGACAATATTATGAAAAACAGAGACTTTGCTTGTAAATTTCGGACCATGCAACATTTGTGATATCTAATGACCAAATTTTAATACCGGCAGTTGACAATAGTTTGTAGATTTGCAGTGTCAAATCAATACAATTATAAGTGACGTTTTATATGAAGACTTTATCACATATCTCGATGTCGGTTCTCACAGCCGCATCACTCCTGTCCGGGGGACTGACTGCCTTGGCCGGAAACGGTGTCGAAATCGAACACCTCGGCACAAACAACACGCTTGTCAGAGTGACCGGCGATGGCAAATATCTGATTCTGCCTGTCCAGGAATCAAACGACGAGGCGAATGTCAATGTGATCGTCGACGGGAAGCTCGACCGCACGCTCAGTGTGCGTCTTGCCAAGTCGAAGGTTGACTATACCGTTCCCCTCGATCTCAAAAGGTATGCGGGAAAAAAGGTGGTCCTCAATATCATCACCTCTCAAGGCCGCTCGTCGGTGCGCGAGGCCAAGGAGGACGCATGCTGGAATAATTTCACCGTCACCGACAGTTTCGACACCGCAAACCGTGAGAAGTTCCGCCCGGTGTATCATCATACTCCTCTCTATGGCTGGATGAATGACCCGAACGGAATGTTTTACAAAGACGGTGTCTGGCACCTTGCCTTTCAATGGAACCCATACGGGTCAAAATGGCAGAATCTTTCGTGGGGCCAGTCTACGAGCCGCGATCTCATCCATTGGGAAACCCAGCCCGAAGCTGTACTTGAACCTGACGGTCTCGGCATGATTTTCAGCGGCAGTTCCGCCATCGACCGGGAAAACAGCGCCGGTTTCGGCAAGGATGCTGTCATTGCCATGTACACTTCGGCTGCCGCAAGCCAGATTCAAAGCCTTGCGTGGAGCGACGACGGAGGTTATACATATAATGTGTATCCCGGCAATCCGGTGCTCACGCTCGAAAGCGAGGCGCGCGATCCGAATATGTTCTGGAATCCCGAAACCAAAGAATGGACTCTTGTGCTTGCCCATGCTCTTGATCATGAAATGCTCATATTCACTTCGCCCGACATGAAAGAGTGGACTCTCCGAAGCAGTTTCGGCAAGGGACTCGGCGCTCAGGATGGAGTCTGGGAGTGCCCCGATCTTTTTGAACTTAGCGTAAAGGGGAGCGGAGAGAAGAAGTGGGTGCTTCTCTGCAATCTTAACCCCGGAGGCATATTCGGCGGCAGCGCTACCCAGTATTTTGTCGGAGATTTCGACGGTCGGACTTTCACCCCCGATCTCGATGCCGATGGTAAGGTGCCGACAAAGTGGCTCGACTACGGTAAGGACCATTATGCTACGGTCAGCTTCAGCGATGCGCCCGACGGACGGCGCACGGTCATCGGCTGGATGAGCAACTGGCAGTATGCTCCGGAAGTTCCGACCATGCAGTATCGGAGTGCCAACACACTTCCACGTGAGATGGGTCTTTTCCGTGGAAATGACGGACAGCTTTATGTCTCGTCGACTCCTTCGCCCGAAATCGAGGCCATCAGAGGAAAGGTTTTCAAAGCTGTGGCCGGTGTGAGAGTAGGGGAGAAAGCGCAGCGCTATGCCATCCCTGAAATCTGCGAGATCCTGATGACAATAGATCCTGCAAAAGCCGGTTCGGTCAGCATTGCTCTTTCAAATGCGGCAGGCGAACATGTCGATATGGTCTATGACGTTGCTGGCGGCAAGCTGTCATTTGACCGCCGCGAAAGCGGAATCGTTGATTTCAGTCAGGATTTTCCGGCTGTCACCTATGCTCCGGTCCACTCGGCTGACGGAAAGATCAGCCTCAGGATATTCATCGACCGCTCAAGCGTCGAGGTGTTCGAACGCGAAGGACGTTTCGTGATGACCAATCTCGTATTCCCCAACGCTCCTTATTCCACTCTTTCAGTCAGGGCCGATGGTGGCAAAGCCAAAGTTTCAGACCTTAGAATCTATACCATAAACGAAAAATAATATATTTGAAAAATGGATGTGACACAAACATTAGCCACGGATAAGAAAAGCACGATTCTTCAGATAGCACCTGTGATGCTGTGCTTTTTCGCAATGGGATTTGTAGACCTTGTCGGGACGGCCTCAAACTATGTTCAGAAGGATCTCGGACTGACCGACTCGCAAGCCAACCTCTTTCCCTCGTTAGTATTCTTCTGGTTCCTGATCTTCTCGGTGCCGACTGGCATGCTGATGAACCGGATCGGACGCAAAAAGACCGTAATGGTCAGCCTCGTTGTGACGGCAGTCTCGCTCGTGCTTCCAATCACCGGAGACAGCTACTCCACAATGCTCCTGTCGTTCTCGCTGCTTGGAATCGGCAACGCCATCATGCAGACGTCGCTCAATCCGCTCGTCACCAACCTTATCAGCGGCAACAGACTTGCCTCGACCCTCACTTTCGGGCAGTTTGTCAAGGCGATCGCATCTTTCCTCGCCCCGATCATTGCGGCGTGGGGCGCTACGACCTATCTTCCGACTTTCGGTCTCGGATGGCGCGCGCTTTTTGTGATCTATGCCGTCATCAGCCTTCTGTCGATCTCGGCGCTCGGCGCTACTCCCATCGAGGAGGAGCGACCCGACAAGGCTTCGGGAATCGGTGAGTGTCTGAAACTCCTGGGCCGCCCCTTCGTGCTCCTCTGCTTCATCGGCATCATCTGTCACGTGGGGATCGACGTCGGCACCAATACTACCGCGCCAAAAATCATCATGGAACGCCTCGGCCTTCCTCTCGAAGAAGCTGGATTTGCGACAAGCGTCTATTTTATCTTCCGCACTGCCGGTTCATTTCTCGGCGCTTTCATACTCCGCTCGATCTCCTCGAAACTGTTTTTCGGAATCAGTGTGATCATGATGCTCGTCGCTATGGGGATGCTTTTCGTCTGCGAGACAAGCACTCAGATCTATGTGGCTCTCGCTCTCATCGGCTTTGGCAATTCAAATATATTTCCGATCGTGTTCTCTCAGGCTCTTGTCTATTCACCCGATAAGAAAAACGAAGTGTCGGGCCTGATGATCATGGGACTCTTCGGCGGCACAATTTTCCCTCTCGCTATGGGCTATGCAGCCGATGCCGTCGGCCAGATCGGTGCCGTGGCGGTAATGACAGTCGGTGTCATCTATCTCCTCTATTATACACTCAAAATCAAGACCATTAAATAAGTGAAAATCATGAAAGACATTGTAGTCGGAATGGGAGAGGCCCTGTGGGATGTCCTCCCCGAAGGGAAAAAAATCGGTGGTGCTCCCGCCAACTTCGCATATCACGTTTCGCAGTTCGGACTTCCCAGCTGTGTGGTCAGTGCTGTCGGCGACGACGCCCTTGGCAAGGAAATCATTGAGAATTTTACCTCCAAAGATCTTAACCACCTGATTGAGACTGTACCTTATCCGACCGGCACCGTGCAGGTGGAAATCGACCAGGCCGGAATACCGCAATATGAAATCAAAGAGAATGTGGCCTGGGATAACATTCCATATACCGCTCGGCTCGAATCGCTTGCGGAGTGTACAAAAGCCGTATGTTTCGGGTCGCTCGCGCAGAGAAACATAGTTTCACGCACCACCATCAACCGTTTTCTCGATGCCATGCCTCAGACGGACGACAGCCTTGTTGTCTTCGATGTCAACCTGCGTCAGGGATTCTACAACAAAGAGATTCTCTGCAATTCGATGAAGCGTTGCAACATTCTGAAGATCAATGATGAGGAACTTGTGACCGTAAGCCGCATGTTTGGCTATCCAGGCATAGATCTTCAGGACAAGTGCTGGATTCTTCTGGGTAAATATAATCTCAAGATGCTCATTCTCACCTGCGGTATCAACGGGAGCTACGTGTTCACACCCGGCAACGTCTCCTTCCAGCCGACTCCAAAAGTGGAAGTTGCCGACACGGTAGGCGCCGGCGACAGCTTCACCGCAGCCTTCATTGCAAGTATCCTTAAAGGCCGGTCAGTAGCCCAGGCCCACGCCCTTGCCGTTCAGGCTTCAGCCTTCGTCTGCACTCAGAAAGGCGCCATGCCCCTGCTTCCGGCAGAACTGACGGCTTGAACCACAGATGGTTGAATTGCAATCCGCATAAGTTCTTATAAATTTATCAATCAGACAATCAGATGTTTGGCTTAATGCCGGACATCTGATTGTTTTAACATAATAGATCTGCCGGGAGTAAAGATCATAGTGCATAAATGCCCGGATCCACAGATTTTGCCAGTGTCGGGTGAGAGTAGGCTTGCCGGTTGAATGCTGAGGCCCTCGGTTTTCTCATCCAAAAGCAGATTTATTCAGGCAGATTCCTAATTTGGCACTTGACGGATGGACCTGCAAAAAATCGCAAAGCAGAAAAATCAACAGCCGACCGATTCAACAGCCGATCGAGAGAAAGCTCAAATTCGCTACTCCAATAACCGGATTTTCAGTTATTTCCGCTAATATTGCATTTCTCCTTGGACTCTACCCGAACGGGAAAATTTATTTTTGTTTGAAAAAACATCGCAAAAAATTTGCACGATAAAAAAAAAGTCCCTACCTTTGCAACGCAAAACAAAAACGGTGCCATAGCTCAGTTGGTAGAGCAAAGGACTGAAAATCCTTGTGTCCCCGGTTCGATTCCTGGTGGCACCACTTAGAAGAAAAGCAAAAGACAGTAAAATCCTGATTTCCAAACGAAATCGGGATTTTTTATTTTCCGAGAGGACGCAAAAAACGGCAGAATATTACCGTTATTGGTGTTCCAAAAGGTGGAGCAAAAGAGGTGGAGCGTAAATCTCCACCGAATAAGATTACTTCTCTCTGATTTGCAACATTTTGCGTATCAAGAAAGCGTGCATGGTTTCCTACTTTTGTACAACGAAAAACGGGTCAGCGGATTTTTCCGGTGGGCGGAGGTGATGTCGGAGTATAGTGTTATCTTTGCAAAATGAAACCAGACCAG